>JAAZJF010000255.1 GCA_012800475.1 Gammaproteobacteria bacterium | reverse complement strand
CCTAGTCTGCGCCCGAGCAACACCATATTGGCTAAACGTGGGTGCATGCCTAACTCACGTGCGGCTTTGCCATGTTCCGTTATCGCGCCGGCACTATCGAGCATGCCGAGCAGTTGCAGTAGCTCGCGCGCCTGATTCCAATGCGCAGTTGGCGGTGGATCAATCCAAGCCACCTGCGCTGGATCGCGTGCGCCCCATTGGGCTAACTCCAGCACCAGTGCGACTAAATCCGCCTCTTGGATTTCTGGTGGGGTGAATTCCGCCAGCGTGGCTTGTTCTTCCGCGCTCCAGAGTCGATAGCAGACGCCCGGCTCAATACGTCCGGCGCGGCCTTTGCGTTGTTCGGCGGAGGCTTTCGATACGCGGGTCGTTAGCAGTCGTGTCATGCCGCTATTGGGATCAAACACGGCGCGGCGTTGCTGGCCGCTATCAATCACCACGCACACGCCTTCGATGGTCAAACTGGTTTCGGCAATGGCGGTGGCCAATACCACTTTACGGGTGCCGTCTGCGGCCGGGGAAATCGCACGATCTTGTTCTTCAGCTTTGAGGTTGCCATATAAAGGTGTGAGCAGCACATCCTCGCTAAGGTGTCCGCGTAACTGATTTTCCACGCGGCGAATCTCTGCCGCCCCCGGTAGAAAGACCAGCAGCGAGCCGCTTTGCTCCGCCAGCGCCTCATAAATCACGGCGACCACAGCATCGGTCTGCTGCCGGTTTCTTAGTTGCACTGGGCGATAGATCACATCAACCGGAAAAGCACGGCCGGCGCTGCTGATCACCGGCACATCACCGAGCACGCGGGCAATGGGTGCGCTGTCTAAAGTGGCCGACATCACCAGGATGCGCAGGTCATCGCGTAAGGCCTGCTGGGACTCACGCACCAATGCTAAACCTAAATCGGCATGCAAGGAGCGTTCATGGAACTCGTCAAACAATACCGCAGCGTAATCCTCCAGCATGGGATCGCTTTGAATCATGCGGGTTAAAATGCCTTCAGTAACCACTTCAATCTGAGTGCTGGCAGAAATTTGGCTGTCCAGCTTGGTGCGATAACCGATGCTTTGTCCCGCTTTCTCGCCCAGCTGTTGCGCCATAAAACGTGCTGCCGAACGCGCGGCCAGCCGCCGAGGTTCCAACATCAAAATCTTACGTCCCTTACGCCAAGGCGCATCGAGCAAGGCCAAGGGTACACGGGTGGTTTTACCGGCACCAGGTGGTGCTTGCAGCAGTGCAGTGCTGTGCTGTTCAAGGACTGTTTTGAGTTCTGCGAGGATGGCGTCGATGGGCAGCATGGCAAGTTTGATCTGGAAAATGGGGCTGTGGCTGATTGTAGCTTAAGGATATGTATAAGTTGCATTCTTGAGCCTGCAGTGCACAAAGTGAGCGTTTAGAAGACTACAGGGTAGTGCTGTTTGAGCGCCGATCGAAACGCCCTGACGATCCGTTACCTGTACTTTTGCATCCTCTGCTAAGTATTAGTTTTGGGGTGATACTGGATAGTTTTGTGACTGATAGTCGGCAGTTTTGGGTCGGCATGGCTGCCTGTTGCTTGTTTCAAGTCGTCAATATACAGCGATTCTTGTATCGCTGTATATTGACCGCCTTCCAAATTTTGCAAGCGGACGGTTAGGTGCGCCTCAGTTTATTCAGCGCTGCTTTCAGTCAACTGCGGCAACACATGCCGCCACTCTTCAAAACCGCCATCCATGCTGTATAGATCGCTAAAATCCTGACTGTGCAAATAGGCTGCAGCGCTTTGGCTGGAATGGCCGTGGTAGCACACGACAATAGTGGGCGCATCGAGATCTGCTTGAGCAATAAACTCAGCCAAGGAGTGGTTGTCCAAATGAATGGCTCCCTTGGCATGGCCGCTGGCAAAGCTTTCTGGATCGCGAATATCCACCATCACTGCGCCGTCGGCACATAAGTTTTTGGCTTGTTCCACACTGATACGTTTAAAAGCGTCCATAGAATCCTCGCTGAATATAAAAAATTAGGCGGCTGGCTTGCAGGCGCAGCGTTCAAAATGCTGAGTGTCGATATTGTACAGCGACATTTTCCCACCCCAAACGCAGCCCGTATCCAGCGCAATGGTGTTGGGTGCTGGGCAACGGCCTTCGAGTGCAGCCCAGTGACCAAATAAAATGGTGTCGTTTTTAGTTAAACGCTCTGGGTGGCTAAACCAAGGGGCAAAACCGGCCGGCGCACTGTTGATGCCTTCTTTGCCGTTGAGATCCAGCACACCTGTAGCGGTGCAAAAGCGCATACGGGTAAAGTAATTGGTGATCACGCGTAAACGCTCAATCCCCGCTAGATCATCATTCCACTGAGTTGGATGATCGCCGTACATGCCATCTAAATAAGGAATTAATAGGCTGTCATCTTGCAAAACACGATGCATCTCATCGGCGCGCGCCAGTGCATCAGCAATGGTCCATTGCGGTGGAATGCCCGCGTGCACCATGCTGATATTGCGCTGCGCGTCATGGTGCATCAGCGGTTGCTGGCGCAGCCAAAACAGCAAATCATCACGGTCTGGTGCTGCTAAAATATCGCGCAAAGTGTCTTTTTTCTTCACCCGTGCTGCATGATTAGCAATGGCTAATAAGTGCAGATCATGGTTGCCCAGTACAGTGACGACGGACTCGCGCATGGCATAGAGAAAGCGCAATGTTTCCAGCGATTGCGGACCGCGATTGACTAAATCACCCACCAGCCAAAGCTGATCTTGGCTGGGATCAAAGTTGACGCGATCGAGCAAACATTTAAGTGGCTCAAGGCATCCTTGCACATCACCTACGGCATAGGTTGCCATTAATGCACAACTCCAGGTACCGCTAAACCAAAGGGCGCAATGATGGCTTCAAACTCTTCGCCTTCTGGCGTGCGCATGGTAAAGCTGCCTTGCATACTGCCCACAACAGTGGTCATTAAAGTGCCACTGCTGTAGCTGTACTCATCATCGGCATCAATCACGGGCTGTTCACCGACCACGCCTGAACCGCGCACTTCTTGGGTCTTGCCATCGCCATCGGTAATGATCCAATGACGACTTAAAAGCTGCGCAGAATCGTTGCCGTTATTGCGAATAGTGATGTCATAAGCAAACACATAACGGTTTTCTGCAGGTGCAGAGTGATCAGCCAAATAGCGTGTTTTTACACGTACATCAATGGTATCGCACAGATTGTTCATAGTGTTCTCAAGATAATTGTGCGGCCGGCTGCGCCGACAATTGGTCAGCTAAACGTACAAAAGCTGCGAGGTCCAATTGCTCAGGGCGCAAGCTACCGTCCACACCGGCCGCTGCAATGTCTTCAGCGGATAGAATATTTTTAAGGGTATTGCGTAGTGTTTTACGGCGCTGATTAAAGGCCTCGCGCACAATACGATCCAGTGCACGCGCATCTTGGGCTGGATGCGGCAAGGTGTCGTAGGGGGTTAAGCGCACGATCGCTGAATCGACTTTAGGTGGCGGACTAAAAGAGCCCGGCCCCACATTAAATAAGTGCTCAACGCGGCAATGGTACTGCACCATAATGGATAAGCGCCCCCAATCACCGCCACCGGGTTTCGCTGCCATGCGCTCAACCACTTCTTTTTGCAGCATAAAGTGCATATCACGCACTAGATGAGCGTTGTTTAACAGGTGGAAAATTAAAGGTGTGGAAATATTATAGGGCAGGTTACCCACCACACGCAGGCTGCGCGGCGCAGGGTCAAGTCGCTTAAAGTCAAATTTTAGCGCATCGCCTTCATGCAGAGTGAAGTTCGGTGCTAAAGCAAATTTCACTTTAAGCATGGAGACTAAGTCAAGGTCAATTTCGATGACATCGAGCTGGGTACCGCTATCGACTAAACTTTGTGTAATGGCACCTTGGCCCGGGCCGATTTCCAGCATACGATCTGTGTCGCGCGGGGAGATAGCGCGAATAATACGATCAATCACGCCTGAGTCGTGCAAGAAGTTTTGACCAAAACGCTTACGGGCGCGGTGTTGATAGATCTGGGACATTCGGCTGCTCCAATTAACAAGCTGGGCAGTTTAGCAAAAAAGTTGCAGCGCTTCGCCTTTATCCGCTATTGATGCTCAAAAATAGGCAGGCGTGAGCCGGACATTTTCAAGAGTAAGGAGGCCATGCCCACCCAAGCATCACCGCTGGCTTGGCCTTTACTTTGCTCGTCCAGCAGTTGTGCATCTTTAAGTAGCCGTTGCCAGTGCGAACCGCTGAGACGTTTGAGTGCTTTGGCAAAGAGTGGCTTACGCGCGGCGGGCCAGACTTTGCTTAGGGCGCGATCTAAAGGTGTGCCTTGATTGAGTTGCTGGGCGAGCGTGCCGAGCTGGCGAATATCGCGGGCAATCGCCCACAGAATAATCGGAATCTCGGTGCCTTCGCTGCGTAAACCAGCCAGCATACGCAAGCTGCGCTGGGTATCACCTTCAAGGGCCGCGTCCACTAAACCAAATACATCATAGCGTGCGCTATCGGCGATGCTGCTTTGAATGGTGGCAAGATCCAAATGCGTGGCGTTGGTGAGCAGTTTAAGTTTTTCGATTTCTTGCACAGCTGCTAAGAGGTTGCCCTCGGTACGCGCGACAATTAAATCAATGGCAGCAGGATCAGCACTCAAGCCTTGTTGCGCGAGGCGCTGATTGATCCACTGCGGCAGTTGTTCAATATGAATGGTGGGCAGTTGAATAAAACCGCACAGGGCGCTATCCATTAAAGCCTTAGCCCATTTGCTTTTTAAGGTGCTGCTATCTAAACGCGGAAGATTGATCAACAGTACGGTGTCTTCGGCGGGGCGAGCTAAGTACTCTTGCAGCACCAGGCTGCCTTGATCACCGGGTTTACCTGAGTTGATGCGTAACTCTAAGATGCGTTTTTCGGCAAACAGCGACAAGCTGGCGTTGGCTTCGCGGATGATATTCCAGTCAAAACCACGCTCGACATGAAACACTTGCCGTTCGCTGTAATCCGCTTGGCGGCAAGCCGCGCGCACGGCATCACTGGCCTCTTGCGCCAATAAGGGATCATCACTGCTGACCACATAGATCGGCAGCAAAGCCTGCTTAAGTTGGCCATTGAGTTTTTCGGGATAAATACGCATAAGGTTCGATTAGGGCCGTGTGGTGACACGGCCCAGCACCATTAAGGTAAAGAGATCGGTGATTGTTGTGGCTCATCGGCATGTTGCTGAGCCCGTAGCGCTGCTTCACGTGCTTGTGCTTCAGCGGCTTGGCGACGCTCGGCTGTGTCTTGCAACTCGTTGAGCTGAGCGGGGGTAATCGCTTGCAGACGAATCATCAGTTGCATCACTAAATCACGGCGCATTTCTTCGCGCAAGACGGCTTCTTCTTGGCTGGAACCGGTGACGTTATCTTGGTTGTGTGCATAGGTGCGCTGTACTTCGACTTTGTCTTTGATCAGCGCGGGTAGAGCACCTGAACGCAACTCATAGTTGACTGAGCTGGTTAAGCGATACTCGGCACTGCGGGTTCCAGCGGTAAAGCTGGCGGTGCGGCGTGAGGTTTCTTCAGGGCCTAAGTACAGCGTAAAAGGCGCGCCACCGGAGAGATTGACTTGGTTGTTGTCCAAGCTGTCTTTGACTTGCTTACCCAGTGGGCTTAAAGCGTCACGGGCTGAGAAATTCAGTTCGTTGAGCGCCATTTGCATGGTACCGGTGCCGCGTAATTGAAAACCGCACGCGGTCATCAAAAAAGCCAAGCTCAGTACAGTCATAGTGCGTTTTAGCATGGTATGTCCTCTGCGCCTAACCTCGGTGTGAGGCTAGGCTGGGTGAGTAAAAATCACAACTCAATCAGTTGGCGACAATATTAACCAACTTATTGGGCACCACAATCACTTTGCGAATGGTTAAACCATCGACAAAGCGCAATACGTTTTCATTGGCGCGTGCTGCTGCTTCAATCTCTTCACGACTGGCGCTGGCGGCGACATCAATATTGCCGCGCAACTTACCATTCACTTGGATCACGATGCTAAGGGTATCTTGCACCAAAGCGCTTTCATCAGCTTGCGGCCAAGCGGCAT
>JAAZJF010000254.1 GCA_012800475.1 Gammaproteobacteria bacterium | reverse complement strand
GTGCGAACCCTGCACATGGTCAATGAGTACTTCGGGGTGGGTGTGACGAGCGTAGCCATGGATGGCGTAGCGCCGGAGTTGAACCCTGGATGGGTTCATCGACGGACTCACACCTGCCTCGGAGTACGGCATGCACTAAGTTATCGCTTCTAATACTCAGAACCCCACCTAATTACATAAAAACTATCCTTTTACTCTGCGCTTTTTGTTGATCTGGGTTTAAACTGTTGTTTTGTGTGGGTCTGCGCAAGCAGAGTTGCTGTAAGTGCTATAAAATAGCGCACACTAAGTTATCACCTATTCATTTAGTGAACCTTTATCTAACAGGATTTTATCCAGGAGAACAGGCATGTCCATTCAAGAGGCGCAGGTCAGTCGCGCTGATTTTGATCAAGTTATGGTCCCAAATTATGCTCCCGCAGGCTTTGTGCCCGTGCGCGGCGCAGGATCGCGACTCTGGGATCAAAGTGGACGCGAATTGATTGACCTGTCCGGTGGTATAGCCGTGAACAGTTTGGGTCATTGTCATCCTGCGCTTGTGGATGCGTTGACTCAGCAGGCCAATAAGCTATGGCATGTGTCGAACGTATTTACTAATGAGCCCGCATTACGTTTAGCGCGTAAGTTAACTGAAGCGACCTTTGCTGATCGTGTGTTTTTTAGTAACTCCGGTGCTGAAGCTAACGAAGCAGCGCTTAAACTGGTGCGTAAAGTCGCTAGCGATCGTTTTGGTGCGCAAAAATATGAAATTATTTCTGCGCTCAATAGTTTTCATGGGCGTACCGTGTTTACCGTCAACGTCGGTGGGCAGCCTAAATACTCCGAAGGTTTTGGTCCGCGTCCTGAAGGCATCAGTCATGTTCCCTTTAACGATTTAGCCGCTATGGAAGCTGCGATTTCTGAGCGCACCTGTGCGGTTATTCTCGAGCCTATTCAAGGTGAAAGTGGCGTATTACCTGCTGATCAAGCCTACTTAGAAGGCGTGCGCGCACTCTGTGATAAATACGATGCATTATTGGTCTTTGACGAAGTACAGTCAGGTATGGGGCGTAGCGGTAAGCTGTTTGCTCACGAACTCTATGGTGTGATACCCGATGTGATGAGCATCGCAAAAAGTTTAGGCGGTGGTTTTCCAATTTCAGCCATGCTCACGACCGAGGAGTATGCCAAGCATTTAGCGGTGGGTACACATGGTACTACCTTTGGTGGTAACCCGCTGGCGTGTGCTGTAGGTGAAGCAGTCCTTGATATTATCAATACTCCTCAAGTGCTGGATGGCGTCACGGCGCAAGGCGAATACTTGCGTGAACGATTACGTGCTATTGGTGAGCCGTATAACTTATTTGAGTTGGTGCGCGGTAAAGGTTTGCTGGTCGGTGCAGTGATGAGTGCCGCCTATAAAGGTCAGGCTGGCGCATTGATGGCAGCCGCTGAGCGTGAAGGTTTACTGGTGCTGGTTGCCGGCCCTGATGTGATACGTTTCGCTCCAAGTTTAGTGATTGATAAGACCGACTTAGATGAAGGCTTAGCGCGTTTTGCACGCGCTGTGGATGCTTTTGTAAGTCAAGCTCAAGTATAAAGCTCACCCAATTTGGCACGCAGAACTGCTTGAACAGCGCTGCGTGCCTTTGTATTTCTTAAGATTAGGTCATAACACATGAACACAGGATTAGAGTTACTTTTAGAAAATGAAGATGGCACGCAAACTCCAGCGTCATGCTCACGGTTTGCCGTTCTGTGGCAAGGAAAAGAAATCTGGATACAAACAGCCGGTAATGGTCAATTGTTGATTGGTGTTGATGTCGAAGAAGGCGATGCTGAATACGCCAACTTGTTGTTGCGTCCTTTGGCTACCAACTTGGTAAGCTTGCAGCTTGAGATGGAGCCCGCTGATCCAGCAGATCTGCTCGAAGAAGACGACCATGTGCACACTGATGAGTGTAATCACTAAGTCGCACTCAGACTGCTGTGCAGTTCGGCGCTGCACAGTACTTTATATCAGCGATATGGTGCGTGTTTGAGTGGCTCGCTGAACCGCATTGCACAGCTATTACCGTTATCTAATTGTGGAATAAAATATGAAAAGCGCAGAAATCCGTGAAGCCTTCCTTCGCTTCTTTGAAGAAAAGGGTCATACCCGCGTAGCCTCCAGCTCATTGATCCCAGCCAATGACCCAACGCTATTGTTTACCAACGCGGGCATGAATCAGTTTAAAGACTGCTTCTTGGGTTTAGAAAAGCGTGCCTACACACGTGCTGTCAGTAGCCAGAAATGCGTGCGTGCCGGTGGCAAGCATAATGACTTGGAAAACGTCGGTTATACCGCGCGTCATCACACTTTCTTTGAAATGCTGGGTAACTTCAGTTTTGGTGATTACTTTAAGCGTGATGCGATTCATTATGCTTGGGAGTTTTTAACCTCGGAGAAGTGGCTCAATCTGCCCAAAGATAAACTCTGGGTTACCGTCTATGCAACGGATGATGAAGCCTATGATATCTGGGTTAAGGAGATGGGTGTTCCGGCTGAACGGATGATTCGTATCGGTGATAACGGTGGTGCGCCTTATGCTTCAGATAACTTCTGGGCGATGGGCGATAC
>JAAZJF010000253.1 GCA_012800475.1 Gammaproteobacteria bacterium | reverse complement strand
CGCATAATGGGCGGCTGAATCAAAGGCACTAACGCCATGTATGAGTATGCAGCTACCGCAATGGGCCCTAATAAATCAGGCGCTAAGCGCGATGTCACATAAATTGATGTTGGACCATCGGCCCCACCAATAATAGCGATCGACGCAGCTTCTTGCAGGGTAAACTCCAAACCAGGAATACCTAACATACCAATGGCTAAAGCACCCAATAAAGTACCAAAAATACCAAATTGAGCAGCTGCGCCTAAGAGCAGGGTTTTAGGGTTGGCCAGCATGGGACCAAAGTCCGTCATCGCACCCACGCCCATAAAGATCAAGAGTGGGAACACGCTGGTGGGTAAGCCCACATCGTAGAGCATGGCCAATAAGCCACCGGTTTCTGCCATGCCTGCTGCAGGGATATTGGCTAACACACCACCAAAACCGATTGGAATCAGCAACAGCGGCTCAAAGCCTTTACGAATGGCTAGAAACACCAATCCTAAACACACAGCAATCATTAAAGCTTGGCCAGCCTCAAGCTGGTAAATGCCGGTGCTGTGCCATAAATTCAAGAGCTTTTCCATCATTCAGGCCTCAAGCTATGGTCAGCAGGCTATCGCCAACCGACACTGCATCGCCAACTTTAACGTTGACGCCACCAATGACACCACGACGGAATGCGCGAATTTCAGTTTCCATTTTCATGGCTTCTAAAATAATCACCACATCACCTTCATCAACCTGCTGACCGGGCTTGACCAATACCTTAAAGATATTACCGGCCAATGGTGCACCTTGCGGATCACCTTCACCGACAGCAACAGCTTCTGGCGCACAAGCAGTGGCATCACCAATAGGTTTCAGACCTTCAATGTCTCCACCTTCATTGACTTGCACCACAAAGGTCTTACCGTTGACATCAACGGTATAGGCTTGTGGGCCTGCCGCTTGACTGTTCAGCACTTCTTGCCCTGTTGGAATCGGCTCAAACGCATCCGGATTGTCACGATTCTCTAAGAACTTAAGCCCAATTTGCGGGAATAAAGCGTAGGTCAATACATCATCAATCATATCGTCAGCTAAGCGAATATTCTTCTCTTGTGCCAAGCCTTGCAATTCAGCGGTGAGTTTTTCAACTTCGTTCTCCAGCAAATCAGCTGGACGACACACAATAGCTTGCGCGCCATCAAGTACACGCGCCTGCAACTCAGCATTAAAGGGGGCAGGTGCAGCACCATACTCACCTTTTAATACGCCGGCGGTTTCTTTAGTAATCGACTTGTAACGCTCACCGGTCAATACGTTAATCACGGCTTGCGTGCCAACAATTTGCGAGGTGGGTGTCACTAAAGGAATAAAGCCTAAATCTTCACGTACACGTGGGATTTCAGCCAATACTTCATCAAACTTATCGCCTGCACCCTGCTCTTTCAGTTGATTTTCCATATTGGTCAGCATGCCACCTGGCACTTGTGCAACCAAAATACGTGAATCAACACCTTTGAGCGTGCCTTCGAATTTTGCGTACTTTTTGCGTACTTCACGGAAGTATGCTGCAACTTCTTCCAACAACTCTAAATCAAGACCGGTGTCATGCTCAGTGTTTTGGAACATCGCCACCACAGACTCGGTTGGCGAATGGCCATAGGTCATCGACATGGAAGAGATGGACGTATCCACGTTATCAATACCAGCTTCCACAGCTTTTAAGATAGACACCGATGACAGGCCCGCTGTTGCGTGGCACTGCATATGAATCGGAATCGACAGGCTGGCTTTTAATTTACTGACCAACTCATAGGCAAGATACGGCGTTAAAATACCGGCCATATCTTTAATCGCAATCGAATCTGCACCCAGATCTTCAATCTGCTTACCCAAGTCCACCCACATTTGCATGGTATGCACAGGGCTTGTGGTGTAAGAAATCGTACCTTGAGCATGCTTACCGTTGGCTTTAACCGCTTTCAATGCGCGATCTAAGTTACGTGGGTCATTCATCGCATCAAAGACGCGGAACACATCCACACCGTTAATCGCTGCACGCTCAACAAACTTATCTACCACGTCATCAGCATAGTGACGGTAGCCCAACAAGTTTTGGCCTCGCAGTAACATTTGTTGCGGCGTGTTTGGCATCGCAGCTTTTAGCGCTCGAATACGCTCCCACGGATCTTCGCCTAAGTAACGTATGCAAGAGTCGAAGGTCGCTCCACCCCATGATTCAACTGACCAAAAACCAACTTGGTCAAGTTTGCTGGCAATAGGCAGCATGTCTTCTAAACGAACACGGGTGGCTAAAATAGATTGGTGAGCATCACGTAACACAACGTCAGTAATACCGAGAGGCTTGGTGCTAGTCATTTGGGAAAAACTCCGGATAGGTACACTCAGCCGCGACGCGCGCGGTGCTGTTTAATGGCAATTTGGATGGCTTGTAAAGTGTCAACATCAACCGCTTGCGTACTCGGCACTTGAGCGGTGACGGCAGTTGCCGTTGCTGCATGACTTTCTTCTGGCGCGATGCGCTCTAAAACAAAGGACATGCCCTTGATACAGAAGATCAATAAAACCAAAAACACAAAAACGAGACCCATACCAAAAAGCATGAGTTCAACGCCTTCTAAGAGGAGTTGCTGCGAGGTCATATACGCTCCATTTCCTGAGTTGCAGGTGGCAATTTTATAATCTGTATTCATGCCGCAACTGACATAACAGCCAATGAATGACAGCTAAAACCGGTAAACATTAGCGCGAATCGAACCTGTTTAGCAAACACTAGCATGCTTTTTTTAACAGACCGACCCGCACTCAGCTCATTTACCATACTAATATGCTGCGTATTTACAGCAAAAACACCGTGGCTAAACCTAAGAAGATAAAGAAACCACCACTGTCTGTCATCGCGGTAATTAATACACTTGATCCTAGTGCCGGGTCACGCCCCAAACGGACCATAGTCATAGGAATAATTACACCCATCAAGGCGGCTAACAGTAAAT
>JAAZJF010000252.1 GCA_012800475.1 Gammaproteobacteria bacterium | reverse complement strand
TGGATTGTGCGGCGTATTTTGGCCGGTCAGCGCCGCCCCGATGTGGATCCGCGTGCGCACTTGGTTGAGCGTGCGCCTTTGGCATGGAAAACCGGTACCAGTTATGGTTTTCGTGATGCCTGGGCGGTGGGCGTGAGTGCGCGCTATTTGATTGGTGTGTGGATTGGCCGCCCTGATGGAACCCCTGTAGCGGGGCAGTTTGGCTTGGCTTCAGCCACGCCTTTATTGTTGCAAGTGCATGATGTGCTCAATCACCGTGATCGCCAAAGCGGTCGACGTGCAGTGGCTGATCCACAGCCGCCTGAGGTGGGGGTGGCGGCAATTTGTTGGCCGCTGGGGCAAGTGCTAGCCCGCAGTGATCCCAACTGCCGGCGCTTACGTTTTGCTTGGACGCTCAACGGCACGGTACCGCCGACTTTAAATCCGGATGCGTCTGAGTTACAGCCACAGGTGTGGTTGAATGCGCATAATTTACGCGTGGCCAAGCAATGCTCGACTGCACGAGCGCAGCGCGTGGCTTTATGGCCGGCAGCGCTGGAGCCTTGGTTGCCTGTGGCGGAGCATCGCCAAGCCCGCTTGGGTGCTATGGATGTGCAGTGCCCTCCGTCCATCTTAATGAACGATACGCCGCTGCAAGTTGTGGGGGTCAATGAAGGCGACCGTTTGCAGCGTGCTGCGGGTGCCAGCAGTGAGCTCACTTTGCATTTTTCTGCTCGCGGGCATGGCCAGCAACAATGGTGGTTTCTCAATGGCCAACCTATCTTGACTACGGCGAACGGGCAGGGCTTTGATCATATATTTACCCAGACCGGTATCTATCGGCTCAGTGTGCTGGATGACGCAGGGCAAACGGGGCATGTGCAATTTTCGGTTGTCGACTGATGGTCTGCCAGTGAAGCCTAGCCCTGTGTTAAACTGCGCGCATCTTATTCAATGCACTGTTTCGATCTGAATATCGAGCTGTGCATGCCAGCCTTTTTATCTTTGAATACTTAAAAACTATGTCTCTACCTCTGCACCATCTTGAGTTACTCAGTCCTGCCCGCGATGTCACTATTGCTAAAGAAGCCATTTTACATGGCGCTGATGCGGTATATATCGGCGGACCGAGCTTTGGCGCACGCCATAATGCCAGTAACAGTTTGAGTGATATTGCTCAGCTGGTTGAGTTTGCACACCTGTTTCATGCCAAGGTGTTTGTCACCATCAATACCATTTTGCATGACGATGAGCTTGAAGCCGCGCGCCAGCTACTCTGGCAATTGTATGAAGTCGGTGTGGATGCGGTGATTGTGCAAGATTTGGGCGTGATGGAGATGGATCTGCCGCCCTTAGAGCTGCATGCTTCCACGCAAACAGATATCCGCACCTTAGAAAAAGCGCAGTTTTTATCGCAAGCGGGCTTTTCGCAGCTGGTGTTAGCGCGCGAGTTAAATTTGCAAGAAATCCGTGAGATCAGCCAAGGCGTTGATTCGGCTATTGAGTTCTTTATTCATGGTGCCTTATGCGTGGCGTTTTCCGGACAATGCAATATTTCCCATGCGCAAACGGGGCGCAGCGCCAACCGTGGCGACTGCTCACAAGCCTGCCGTTTACCCTACACCCTGAAAGATGATCAAGGTCGTGTGGTGGCGTACGACAAGCACTTATTGTCGATGAAAGATAACAACCAAAGCGCCAATTTGCGTGATTTGGTTGATGCCGGCGTGCGCTCCTTTAAGATTGAAGGGCGTTATAAAGATTTAACCTATGTTAAAAATATCACCGCCTATTATCGCCAGCAGTTGGATGAAATTCTGTTAGATCGTCCTGATTTAGCACGTTCTTCGAGTGGTTTTACCGAACACTTTTTTGTGCCTGATCCGGATAAAACCTTCCATCGCGGCAGTACCGACTATTTTGTCAGTGATCGTAAAATTGATATTGGCGCATTTGATTCGCCGAAGTTTATTGGTTTACCTGTAGGTGAAATTCTAGGTATTGGTAAAAACGATATCAGCGTGCAAACCACCGAACCTTTGGCCAATGGCGATGGCTTAAATGTGCTGTATAAGCGTGAGATAGTGGGGTTTCGTGCCAATACGGTGCAGCAAGTTTGTGAGTATGAGGTTGAGGGGCAGATGGTGCGCCAATACCGCGTAGTGCCCAATGATATGCCTGCTGAGCTCAATCAATTGCGCCCGCCGTATCAACTCAATCGCAATATGGATCAAAATTGGCAACAGGCTTTGCAGAAAAAATCTGCCGAGCGCCGTGTGCTAGTCGATTGGCAGCTGCAGCTCGATGAACAGCAACTGACGCTGACTGTGACCAGTGAGGAAGGGGTGAGCGTGAGTGTGCAACACGCGGGGCCTTTCACTTTGGCCACTGATACGCAGAAGAACCAAGCGCAAATCAAAGATACGCTGAGTAAACTCGGCACCACGCTCTACCATGCGCAGAAGATCGCGGTGCACATGCAATCGGCGTGGTTTGTGCCCAATTCGCAGTTAAAAGCCTTACGCCGTGAGGCGATTGAGGCCTTAACTGCAGCGCGTATTGCGGCGCACCCTAAAGGCTTTCGCAAGCCTGTCAGTGATCCACCGCCGGTCTACCCTGAGTCGCACCTGACTTTTTTAGCTAATGTGTACAATGAAAAAGCGCGGGCTTTTTATCATAAATACGGTGTGCAGTTGATTGATGCTGCGTATGAAGCCCATGAAGAAGCGGGCGATGTTCCGGTGATGATCACCAAGCATTGTTTACGTTTCTCGTTTAACTTGTGCCCCAAACAAGCTAAAGGCGTGACTGGTGTGCGCACAAAAGTGAGCGATATGCAGCTGATTCATGGGGATGAAGTGCTCACGCTCAAGTTTGATTGCAAACCCTGTGAAATGCATATTATCGGTAAAATGAAAGGTCATATTCTCAATGCCGATCTGCTGGGCAGCGCGCAAGCCAATGCCAATGCGGGTGTTGTGGGGCATATCACGCCAGATGATTTGTTGAAAACGATTCGTCGTTAAGCTGTGCTCAATACGGCCTGCGCTTGAGTCATAAACAGATCGTATTGCAAATTGAGATATATAGAGTAGGCTGTGTACTTTTTTATAGCTTATAGTTATATGTGATTGACTTTTATAGGCTTTTAGATTATTATTTAGAACCTAAACGTTTGAGGAGGTCATAGGTCGTCATGCGTATTAAAGGTTCAAGTACCCGTACCAAACCTGAAGAAGCCAGCACTTCACGCGATACTCTCGCAGAGCAAACTGCCGCATTTTTAAATAAAGGCGGAGAGATTGAAGAAGTTCCTCGTGGTTTAAGTGGTCAGCAACAAGTCAGCTATTTCCGCCGCTCTACTCCAGAGACGCGTAAGCCAGCAGAACTACCGGCTACCAGCGTAAAAAGCTAAGTTACACATATCCTAAACGCGCCATTGGTATTTGTCTGAATCAGGCATATACCAATGGCGCGTTTTTTATTTCAGGATAAGTACAACTCGACACATGCCTTCTATAAGTTATTTACGCATAAAAAAACGCGAGCCGATCCTCGCGTTTTACAGTTGTACAGCAGGTATCTGCTAAGCTTAAGTCTAAGCTGGTGTTGCTTGCGCTTCTTTTGCTTGTTGAACTTTATTACGTTCTTCATCACGCAGGGCGCGACGCAATATTTTACCCACATTGGTGGTGGGTAACTCATCGCGAAACTCAACAAAATGCGCCACTTTATAGCCGGTTAAGTTGCTGCGCATATGCGCAATGACTTCTTCTTTGCTTAGGCTTTGACCTGGGCGTACAGTGATAAAGACTTTAATGGCTTCACCGGTTTTTTCACTGGGTACGCCGACTGCAGCTGATTGTAAAACGGCCGGTAAGCTGGCAAGAACGTCTTCAATCTCATTGGGGTAGACGTTAAAGCCTGAAACCAAAATCATATCTTTTTTGCGGTCGACAATGCGGATATAACCATCTTCTTGGATAATGGCAATATCGCCCGTGCGCAGCCAGCCTTCGTCATCCATCACTTCTTTGGTGGCGTCTTCGCGCAACCAATAGCCTTTCATCACTTGCGGGCCTTTAACGCACAGCTCACCCGTTTCGCCTAACGCCAGTTCATTGCCTTCATCATCAATCACTTTACACAGTGTAGAGGCGACCGGAATCCCGATGGTGCCCAATTGAATTTTTTGAATGGGGTTGACTGTAGCAATGGGGCTGGTTTCGGTCATACCAAAACCTTCACAGATGCTTGCGCCCGTGACTTGTGTCCAGCGCTCAGCGGCACTGATTTGCAAAGCCATGCCGCCAGAAACGGTCATTTTAAGCTTGGAGAAGTCCAGCTTGCGAAACTCTTCATTGTTGCATAAGGCTACAAATAAGGTGTTGAGCCCGACAAAACCGGTGAATGGATTGTTTTTTAAATCCTTAAGCATGCTGGGTAAATCGCGCGGGTTGGTGATCAGTAAATTATTATTACCGGTCATCATCATCGCCATGCAGTGGAAGGTGAAGGCGTAAATATGGTAGAGCGGCAGCGGTGCAACAATGGTTTCTGTACCGCGGCCTAAGTTGGAGGCCATCATCGCTTGGGCTTGCAACATATTAGCAATCAGGTTGCGGTGCGTGAGCATAGCGCCTTTAGCTACACCTGTGGTACCGCCGGTGTACTGCAAAACAGCTAAATCATTGGCATCCGGATTGACATTGCGCGCGGCTTTTTTACTGCCTTTAGCCAAAATATCATTGAGTTTAAGTGAGTTGGGAATATGGAAAGCCGGCACCATTTTCTTCACATACTTAACAACACTGTTGATCACGAAACGCTTTAGGGGCGGTAAAAAATCAGCCACTTCAGTGATAATCACCGTTTTAATATCGGTTTTTGGCACAACAGCTTCGGCTAAATGGCCCATATTGGCTAAGCACACTAAGGCTTTAGCGCCCGAGTCGTTGAATTGATGCTCCATCTCGCGGGTGGTGTAAAGTGGGTTGGTATTGACCACCACTAAACCCGCGCGAATCGCACCAAATACCACCACAGGGTATTGCAGCAGGTTGGGCAGTTGCACGGCAATGCGGTCGCCGGGCTGTAGCTCGGTGTAGTTTTGTATCCAGGCCGCGAAATCGCCTGACATACGGTATAAATCGCCATACGTGAGCGTTTTGCCCAGGTTGGTGAATGCAGGTTTGTCAGCAAAACGCTGGCAGGACTCTTTCAGTACCGCTTGAATATTGGGGTACTGGTCAGGGTTGATTTCGGTGGGAATACCCTCAGGGTATTTGTCCTTCCAGAAGTCTTCGTTCATGCAAGTCAACTCCTAAGCATCAGCTCGTTTTGCAGGGTGAAAGTGTTCAACAAAAAAACACACTATAAAATAGGCAGAGTGTCTCCACGGTGCGATACAAGATCAATAGATGAACTAGTTTACGCTGTGATGGCCTACCTGTAACAAGATTGTAGGTTTAAGTTCACTCAAGTGCGTGTTTGTGTCAATCATCTCACTCAAGGTCAGGTTTTAATGAATGGTTTTGCTTTGCTTTTTGTTATTTAGCAAACGCCCTGAGGTTAGCAGCTTTATAAATATGCGACCAGCACAAAATAAGGACTTTTGGTCACTTTTACGACTAATTTCTATTTATAGTTCTCATTTTGCGTGTGATCTGCACTGCCTCCCAAAGCTTCAGGATAAGCATTACAATGCCAGTCAGGCCCAAGCCAGAAGGAAACCAGCATGCGCCATAAAGCGTTTTGGTTAACCGCCAATGACAATACTCAGCTCTACGTCAATCACTGGTCCAGTGAGGCACCACCGCGCGCAATTATCCTGATTGCTCATGGTATGGCTGAGCACAGTCAACGCTACGCACGCTTTGCTCACACCTTAGCTGCACAGGGTATTTCAGTGTTTGCGTTGGATCAGCGTGGGCATGGGCAAACCTCCACCTTAGGTACGCTAGGTCATTTTGCCGATGAGCAGGGTTGGCACAGCGTGGTGGATGATGTGTGTTGTTTAAATCATTATGTGCGTGTGCGTTATCCTACAACGCCGATTGTGTTGTTTGGGCACAGCTTAGGCAGTTACATCGCCATTGCGTATTTGATGCAGCACAGTTGCAGTTTGCAAGGTGCTATTTTATCGGGCTCCAATTACTTTAAAACATCGCTGCGTTATCGGGCGGCGATGCGCTTAGCACGCTTTGAACGCTGGCGTTTAGGGCCGCGTGGACGCAGTCAACTGCTCAATGCACTGGTGTTTTATCCTTACCAGCGCGCCATTAAGCAGCGTCGTACCGCTTGGGATTGGCTCACCCGTGACACGGCGCAAGTGGATGCCTATATTGCTGATCCGTTGTGTGGTTTTATATGCACGACACAGTTATGGCTGGATTTTTTAGCAGGTTTGCAGCATGTCACCCCCGTGCGCAATCTGGTGCAGATTGATAATGATTTGCCCTTGTTGGTGATTGGTGGTGATGCCGATCCGATCAATCACGGCCATCGCTTGATTGATTTAGCCAATGCGTTACGCGCATCAGGTAACCGTGCTGTGGATATTCGACTGTACCCGCAAGCGCGGCATGAAGTTTTGCAAGAAATTAACTACGCTGAAGTCACAGCAGATATTATGCGTTGGCTCGATGCAGCTTTGGCTCATCAACGCTCAATGCAACCTATAGAAGAATAAACTGGAGAGAGACATGACACAAAGTACAAGCACGGCATATGACGAGTTGCAAGAAGGTCAAACAGCCACCTTTAGCAAACTGGTAACTGAAAACGATATTATGATGTTTGCCAGTATGTCAGGCGACCGCAACCCGGTGCACTTAGATGCTGAGTATGCAGCAGGTACGATGTTTAAAGAGCGCATTGCCCATGGCATGTTCAGCGGTGCCTTGATCAGTGCAGCGGTGGCCTGTGAGTTACCAGGGCCGGGCACTATTTATTTGGGTCAGCAGATGGAGTTTAAATTGCCAGTTAAGCTGGGCGATGAGCTGACGGTGCAGTTGGAAATTTTAGAAAAGTTGCCTAAGTTTCGTGTGCGCATTATGACCCGTGTGGTCAATCAGCGTGATGAAATTGTGGTGGATGGCGAAGCGTTGATTATTGCGCCGCGTAAAGCGCAAACTGTGAATTTGGCCGATCTGCCGACCTTTGTTGCGCAATAAAACAGCATCCCTAGACGTATTTTGGGCTGTGTTGCTATGTGACTGCAGTGCGCCACCGAACTGCAGGTGCGCTGTGTGCCCATAGCCCAAAGTACTTTAATAGTCGCTATGTCAGGCAAGACCGAGGCTCAGCTTGAGCTCAATAGCCTTAAATCCTAGTGCGCTCTATTCTGGATGCCGCTCTGATCTGCAATGGCGTTATTAAAAACACGCTACCCCGCCCAACAGCCACTCTAAGTCGGCGAAAATATTGTATTCTAGACTCCATGAATTATACGGACGCCGTCCAGGCCCGCAGCCTTCACATGGAGCTCACAGCACCTTATGTCCCACTTGTTACGCATCATCATGATCAATGGCCACTTGGAGGGCGTTATTGAACTGGCCCTGGATGGCCATACCAATATCTGCGGTACCAATGCCTCTGGAAAAACCACCTTACAGCGTTTGATTCCGGTTTTTTACGGTGAGCGGCCCAACAATGTTGTGCCCAAAACGCGTAAGAAGTTTGATCAGTTTTACCTGCCGCACAGCGATTCTTATTTGATTTATGAGTACCGCCGCGAAGCCGGTACGGTGTGTCAGGTCACCATCACGCGTAAAAAAGAAGAAGGGGTGAGTTACCGCTTTATTAACAGTGCTTACGCTCCCGAGCAGTATTTACGCACCAATGCTAAAGGTCAGGCGCAGGCCTTGAACTATCAAGAGTTTACTGCGCAGCTGCGTCAAAATAAGGTTGAGTACTCCAATCGCATCAGTACGATTCACGAGTACCGTAGCATTATTCAAAACGATTTCAGCTCTTTTAGTACTGCGCTTTCACGCACTGAATCGGTGCATTTACGCCAGATTGCGCTGCGTTACAGCCTGGTCAGTAGTCCACATCGTTTACGCCATATTGAAAAACTGGTGTCAGCGGTGCATGCCAAAGAAGGCAAAATGGATACTTTGAAAACCATGCTGGCGGCCATCTTTGAAGATGAAGGCGTGGCGTTGCCGACCACACAGGTGAAGAGTGCGCAGGTGCGTGAGTGGGTGCAGCAGGTGCGCCAATCACGACGACTCAGTGGCTTGCAAACCGAAATGAGCCGCATCAGCAGTCAAGTGGACAGCCTGAGCAATACCGAGCAAGCGCTGTGGCAGTTACAACCCTTGTTGCTCAAGGATGCCAGCCAGTTGGAGCGCGGTTGTGCTGACCAAGAAGCTGAGATCAGTCAGGTTAAACGCCAATTGGCGCAACAGGATGAAACCTACCAAAGCGCTCGGCACAGCCTCAATACCAGTCACAGTCAGGCTGCCAGTCAATTAAAACAAGTGCAAACTGATCTCGAGAGTATTGAGCAGCGCTACACTGATTTCAGTCAGCGCGATATGGCGGGGCTTGAGCATGCGGTCAGTCAGCTGCCCAGTTGGCGCACGCAACGTGATGAGCTGGACCGTCATTTGCAATTATTGCGTGAGGAAGCGGGCAACTCACGCCAGCGTTTTGAGGCGCGTCAGTTGGAGCTGGCTGGACAGCTCAATGAATTTGTCGAAACCCAGACGCAACAGCAACAGCAGGTGCGTGATCAAGAGCGCCAAGCACGTCAACAGCATCAACAGCACAAAACTGAGTTAGAACAAGCGCATCAGCAGCAACAACACAGTGTGCAACTTGAGTTTCAAGCACAGTTAAACGCAATTTATCAACAGCAAGCTGAGGTTAAAGCGCGTTTGGGCGTGTCGCTATTAACGCCCGAAGAGCAGCTTGAGCTGGAAACAGAGCAGGCCCGTCTTGAAGCCATCCAGCAGCAATTAACTCAGCAAAATGATGATGTGGAGCGCTTGCGTGAGCAGTATGAGCAATGCAAAACTCTGCAAGATCAGCATTTAACGCAGATTCAACATCAGCACCAGCAGGTGCGTCAGGCTGAGCAAGATTACGCACAGCTCAAGCGCCAGCACGAACCCAGTGCCGGCAGCTTGCGTCAGTTTTTACACGAGCACGTGCCTGATTGGCAGCACAGCGTGGGTAAAGTGATCCGTGAGGAGTTACTGGAGCGTACCGATTTAGCCCCTCAGATGCAGTTGCCAGATACCGCTCAGACTGATCAGCATGCCGCACAGTTGTTTAATATGCGTTTGCACTTGGCAGCGATTGAACTGCCGGCTTATGCCCAAGATGAGCAGGCGCTGTTAACGGCGATGACACAAGCCTTAGATACCTTGCACACGGCTCAGCACGTATTACAGACGTTGCATGAGACGCAAAAAACGCACAACGCTAACAGCCAATTGCAGCACGCGGCCTTACATAAGGCGCAGCAGATTCGTGAGCGTTATCGCAGTGATTTAGGCTTTGCGCAAGAGTCACGCCAGCGCCTGATCGAGCAGCATAAAGCCTTACTACAAGAGCGTAAGCTTGAGCTGCAAGCGCAACAGCAGCAGCTGGATACGCAACTGAGCGCACTTACGGCGCAGCAGCAGAGCACACTCAAAGAGCGTGACAGTGCATTTCGTAATATGTTGCTGGAGTATCAAGCCGATTGGCAGCATGAGCTGCAGACCTTGGATGAGAAAATCCAACACTTTAGCGCCAGCATCACGCACAAACGTCGTGAAACTGAGCAGCAAGTGCATGAGTTGCAAGTGGCGCTGGAGCGTGAACTGCGTGAGCAGGGCTTTGATCCCGATCAGCTCAAAGATATTGAGCAGCGCTTAAAAACGATTCGCGCGCACATCCATGATGCTGAAACCCGCCGTGATGAACTGGAAGATTACCGCCACTTTTTACGTGTGGATTGGCAGTTACGCAAGCCTGAACTCTTAGCCCAAGAGCATCAACTGCAGCAGCAGGTGCTGACCCTCAGTGAAGAGCTGGGTGCGTTAGAGCAGACGTTTTTAGCACAGAAAAAAAGTGCAGGGCAGAGCATTCAGCAGTTGCAAAAACAGCTGGATGCGCAGCGTAAAGTCTTAGAGCAGATTATGCCCTTACTCAAGCAGCTAGAAAGCTTTCCAGCTCCCGCTGAGCATCAGTGCGCCGATACTGAACACAATACCGGTAATTACGTTGAGCGCATTGAGCGTGCGCGCAGTGCGCTGCAGGCCAAGCAGGCATTGGATGCGGGCCTCAAAAACAGCTTGCATCTGTTTGAGCGTGAGTTATTAAAGGATGCCAGCGCGCACTTTATTGATTTGTGGAGCGTGCAGCAGCAGCGTTTAGGTTTAACGCCAAGCCCGCAGGCGTCACTGGTGGCTTATCAAGATATGCTGCGTATTTTGCACAACCAGCAACAAAGCTTGCTGGAGACGGGGCGCAACTATGGCAATGATCTGCAAGGCTTCTTTAAAGTGTTTAGCAACCTCAATCGCCGTATCAGCAGTGAAAGTCAGAGCTTAAGCCGTGAGGTCAGTGACGAGTTTGTGCTGGAAGGTATTCATAAGTCTGAAGTGAAAATTCAGTCAACCATTGATGAACTGGGCTTTTGGGATGCTTTAAAACGTTTTGCGAAGTTGTACGGGCAATGGCGTGAAGAGTCGCAAGCTTTGCCTAACGATGCCTACCTTGATGCGCTCAGTGATGTGGCTGAATTATTGCGCAGCGATCAGCAGTTCAGTTTTGAGAGCCTGCTGCGTCTGGAGTTGCATCTCAATGAAGGTGGCACAGACCTGATTATTCGCAATGACCGCCAGCTGCTTGAATCGTCCAGCCATGGCATGGCTTATCTGATTTTGTGTAAGTATTTGCTGGCCTTTACTCGCCTACTGCGCGGAGCGGCAGAGGTGACGATTCATTGGCCCATTGATGAAATCGGCACCTTGGCGTATCACAACGTGGAAAAACTCTTTAAAGCCTGTGAGAACAACAATATCTTTATTGTGGGCGCTTTTCCTAACCCTGAATCGGATGTTTTAACTTTATTTAAGCACCGTTATTTGATTGAAAAAGACAGTCGCAACACGGTGCACAGTAAACTTAAGCGCATTGAGCCGAAACTCAGTCGACTGGCGCAACGCTTACAGCAACGACGTGAGGAGCACACGCAATGATGATGCAGTACAGTGACTTACTTGAGCAGTTATTGGCCGGTGGCTTTATTTGTGAAGTCACGCACAGCAGTGCTTTTCAACGCTTGCAAGATGCGCAGCAACGAGCCGCTTTAGATGAGTATTTGCGCCCGCTCAATCGCCGCTTGGCCAGTAATCCCGAAGGCAGCGTCTGGTTTTTAGCGTGGCGTGAGTTGACTCAGCCCGTGCGTGATCAGCTATCGCAGCAGTTTAAGGAGACGCTCGACAGTCTAATTCCCATGCTGAAACTCTTGCAGTTGACCCAAGAAACCATGGGTCATGAAAATGTCCTAACCGCCAGTGATATCCTCAATCGCCATGACTTAGCCGCGCGCATTGAAAACAACCCCAGCTTGCGTGAGCAGTTGCAAGCCTTAGCCGATACGCGATTTTTCCAGTCACAAAGTGATGATGTGACTGGGCAGTTGAAGCAGGTGTTTGATCGTTTGCGCAGCCATGGGTATGTCCATCAGCCGCATAAAGATCGTCACCATTATATTGTCACGGGGAAAATTGATTACTTAATTGATTTGGCGCGTTTTATTCGTGAAGAAGAGCAGATTTATATCGAAGAAGAGCCTGCGCCCAGTCAAGAAGGTTTGCTTGAATGAGTACCTTGGATTACCACACACAGGAAGTTAAACAGGGGATTGAGCGCCTGCGTCTACTGGGTAAACACAGTGAGCTCTTGGTACAAAATTACCACGGTGCGGATATTGATGAGCTGCAAGTGGGCGCGCGCGTGCTCAATCAATTGATTGAAGCCAATATTTTACGCCGTGCGGATGAAGATTCAGGTTTAAAGATTACCGGTCCGGTGCGTGATTTACTGGTGCACCTGACTTCGGATGAGCAGCGGCGCAAGATCAATGTGGATGTGGGTGATTTCTTAATCAGCATTCGCTTACTGGTGGGTAAAATCAACACAGCTGAGCATCGCGGTGATTATCACAGCAGCGCCAATTACACTGTGAAGTTAGGTCAGGAAGTCGATGATCTAAACAGCCGTATTGCCACTGGTATTGATAGTTTATGGAATCGCCTCAACAGTGACTTTGCCTTTGTCAGCACGGTGCAAGATAAAATCCATGAAAATGAAAAAGCACACAGTGAAGTGGTGCGTTGGCTCGATGGTTTAGAGCTGATTGATTTCAGTGAGCTGATCGAATATGCCGGCAGTCACAGTGGTTTGCGTCATCTGCTTGTGCGTCAGTTGCAAAGCCAAGTCAGTGTGCACTTTAGTAGCTTGCGTGAAGTACAAAAGCGTTTGCGTGAGTTGATGGCGCGTTTTCGTCAACAACAAGCACGCAATGTGTTGATTCGCGGTATGTTGCAGTTTTTCCAAAATCAGCCCAATTTTAAACCTGCTGATTACGCGCAGCGCAGCCATGTGGTGGATTTAGTCAATCAAGCCGCTCCTTTACGGGCGAGCGTATCGATTGCCCTAGATTATCATCAAGATAAAGATGCGATGCAGCATATGATTGCGCAGATGCCGGCGCGAGCTGAACGTGGGGCCGATCTGCCCAGCGTAGCACCACCCTTGCTCTGGCAAGAAGATGAAAGCGTGCTGGCTACACGGCGGGCGCTGCATGACGATGTGGTGTCGTTTTATGTCAGTGTGCTGGATCAAGAATGCAGCGGCAGTGCGTTGGATTATTTGGCCGAGTCTGGCTTAGGCTGGGATCCTGAAATATGGGTGTACCAAGTGATTGCTGAGTATCAAGGCTTGCCTGAGGCCGAGCAGTGCGCCTTTTATTTACAGTATGATCAGGCCGAGGAAAGTGTCTTTAATCAGGTGATGATTGTAAGAGACGTTGAGTTGCAATTATTAAGTGAGGGGCTTTTAGCATGACGCTTGATTTATCGGTACGGGTGCGCAAAGTTTTACGTGAGGTGCATGCCCAACTCGCCAGCCAACACAGCTATGTGGAACGAGCCGTGGCGAATAAAAGCATGCAAGAATTATTAGCTTGGTGTACTGAGCATGATGTGCACTGGCAGGCTTGGTTGAGCGATGGCGGTCGCCAGCTGCGTTTTGAGCGCAGAGTATTGCAGGTGATCGATCAAACATTAAGCGAGTTGAACTTGGTTACCAGTGAGGTTGATTTGAGCCAAGGCTCGCGTCTGGATCATGCACTACTGGGCGATGGTGAGTATAAAACGACAGGCGTAGCGCCGATGGAGCGCCGAGTGCTGATGGCACAAGCCAATTGCGGTGCGTATTTCCCCGAGTGGGTGACTGCATCGCCCAGCCAATGGGTGATGGATCTGGACTGGCAAACGCTGCAGCTCAATGCTTACGCGCATGTGCTGGTGGTGGAAAATCGCGATGCTTTTTATGAGTATTTTGCTCTACATCCACAGCGCTATCAGTTGCCACGTGAAGCCTTAGAAGCCTTGGTGATCTACCGAGGTAATCAAGAGGAAAGCAAAGGGTGTAAAGCGTTGCGCGAGGCCTGTATTGCTGCAGGTAAACCGCTGATCTACTTTGGTGATTATGATACCGCAGGGCTGAGCTTTGCCATTCATGGTGGCTACAGCCATATTATGCTGCCCAGCGAATCGTATGTACTGGAGCGGGCAAATGATGTGATGCAACCGGCTGATCAGCTAAAATTTGCGCCAGCAGTCACAGCCTTTGCCCAGCAATTGTCCAGCGCAGATCCTTTGCAAAGGCTACTGTTGCACAATACACAGCGGCAAAAAGGCATCCGACAGCAGGCATTTGCGGACGCATTGCAGATTTTGCCGGTGTTTAACGGCGGTTCAAGAGCAGCGTATCGTTAATAGGCCTGAAGTGTGTTGCCGCGCGAATTAAAGAGAAGGCGGTAAACTCTTCAACGCCAAAGACTTCCACCCGCAGGGCAAACAGTTGCTGCAAGCGTTCGACTAATATATCAAAGTCACCATCGCCCGATGCTAAGACTAATGTGTCTGCTAAACCTGCATACTCCATAGCATCCACCGTGATACCTACATCCCAATCGCCTTTGCGACTGCCATCGGCACGTTGGACATAGGGTTTTAATTTAACTTCAAAACCAATAGCGCGTAAAATATTTTGAAATTGGCGCTGTTTTTCATCTCCGCGATCGGTGGCATAGGCGATTGCTTTAACGACCTTGCGACCTGCGCTGGCTTCAGCCCAAAAAGCATTATAATCAAAGCCTGCAGCAAAGCTTTGACGCGTGGTGTAGTAAATATTTTGTACATCAACAAGAATAACAACAGATTCCATGAGTGACTCCAGAGAAGGGGGGTCCGTAAAGCAGACATCTTTGATTAAAAGGTGACCCCAAGCGCCTTTTCACTCATAATCAAAACTATATAATCCTATGCGGCAGTACAGCCATAAATACGACAAGGAGAAACACATGGGCTTTTTAAATAGCATCCCTTATCGTACGTACTGCAGCGCATAGCTTGAGTATAACTCTAGCACTGTATTTAATTTGTAAATTCACTGAATCGACCACATAGGTTTAAAAACGTATGACGCTGTACTTAGCTTCCACATCGCCCAGACGCCGCACATTGTTGGCTCAAACAGATATCAGCTTTTCTGTGCTGGATATCGCAATTGACGAAACCTTGCGTGCGAACGAGTTGCCTAATTCTTATGTTGAGCGTCTGGCTAAAGAAAAAGCTGAAGCGGGTTTTAATAGCGTGCAAGATCCTGACACTGCTGTTGTATTGGCCGCTGATACCATTGTTGTGCTTGAGGATAAAGTCTTAGGTAAGCCTGAAGATAAAGCTCAAGCGCAAACAATGCTGCGCTCGTTATCCGGTCGCTCGCATGTGGTAATGACGGCTTTTGCTATCAAAACCAAAGATCAAATTCGCGTCCAGCGGGTGAATACCACAGTGTTCTTCCGTCCCATTACCAGCAAAGAAGTTGAATGGTATTGGCATACGGGTGAACAAAGCGATAAAGCCGGTGGTTACGGTATTCAAGGCAAGGGTGGTATTTTTGTCAGCACCATTTCTGGCAGTTACAGTGCGGTGGTCGGTTTGCCGCTGGCTGAGGTGATGACTGCATTGCACAGCCTTGATATCCATCCAGAACAAACGCCTGCGACCAGTTAGTATCTCAATAATCGCGGGTTAACGACCCGCGTTGATTCCCCTCGTTACACTCTGCACATCAAATTATATTTCATACCACTACCGCGCCTACTGTGCTGTAGCGCTTAAGCGCGAGCGTATGCTGTGGCATATCTGGGTTTTATGTTATCGATCGATGTGTGCGGGTGTGATCATTCTGTAATGCAAAATCTATGGCACAAAAAAAAGGATGCCGATTGGGCATCCTTTTTTATAGCACAGGTACAGACTAGGCGTTTGGCTTAGTCTCATCCTGCTCGGCAGCAGGAGCGTCATCTGGTTGAGATGTTGGCTTCTGTGGTGCTGCTGTTTCTTTGTGTAAGTCGGCTGCTGTTTCTGCAGTCGTGCTTACGCTATCGTTACTTTGCTTATCAATCTTATACTCACCCGGTGTTTCGCTGCGCACTTGTGTTGCTGGCGCTGCTTGAGATGTTGGGTAGCTTGCACGCGCTTCAGTTACCTGAGTATCCACCGTTGTGGTAGCGGGTGCGCTTGGCGCGTCGCTTGCTTGCGCAGACGCAGGTTTGCTTGCCTGAGGCGTATCGAGCTTCTCAACATTCGTCACCGGTGTTGCTGGCTCTGTAGTTGCAGGCTGAGCTTGTGCTGCTTCTGCTTCACGCGCTAGACGCTCTAAACGGCGACGCTCACGTGGATCATTGGCGGCACGACCTTTTGGACGTGCGGGCGCTTGAGCTGCAGTTTTTGCTGGAGCTGGCTTTGCCGGTGCAGCGCTTGGCGCGCTTTTTTCAGTTTTAACAGGCTCAGCTTTTTTCGCCGCCGTGTCTTCCTTCGTGCTGTCTGTGGTCGGCTGTGCCGTTGGCGCTGCCTTTTGAGTTGCTGGTGCAACTTCCACTGGTTTAGTTGGAGCAGGGGTATCAGCTTTTTCTGTAGCTGTAGCTGTAGCTGTAGCTGTAGCTGTAGGTGCGGTAGCTTGCTGTGGCTTTTGCGCCTCAGCGGCAGGGGCACGTGATGGCTCAGAAATTTGCAGTAACGGCTGATCGATTGGCAAAGCTGCAGCTTGTACAGGGTCAACCGTGGCCACGGCGTTACGGCCTGCTGCAGCATCAGTGACTAAAGCAGGTTGCGCTGGCTGTTCAGCTTTAGGCTGTGCAGGTGCAGCTTGAGCTTCAGTGCGGGTTGCTGCTTGCTCTACTGCGGGCTTGTCTGCTGCTGCGGGCGCTGCGGCTGGCTTGTCGTCAGCTGCTTTAGCCTGTGGCGCGGGTGCTACCTCAGGTTGTTCTGCAGTGTCAGCATCTTGGTCAGACGTCGCGTTAGACTGTGTATTCTCACCGTCCACTTGTTGACGCTCACGACGGTTGCTGCGACGACGTTGACCGCGTGAACGGCGACGTGGTTGCTGCTCATCGTTGTTGTCATCTTGCTCATCATTTTGCTCAACTGCATTCACATCAAGTTCTTGAGTGTCAGCCTCGGCATCGTGCTTAGGATGCGGCGCACGCTCTTGACGTTCAGGACGAATAGGGCGCTCATCGTTTTGATTGTTGTCGCGCGTGTTGCGTGCTGCACGAGGCTTTTCATCGGCTGATGCTTGCTCTGGTGCTGGAGTGTTGCGCGCATTACGTAGTTCAGGTGTTTCACGTGCTGGACGCAGTTCACGTGTTGGACGCTCATTGCGCTCGGTACGCTCAGTGCGTGCTGGACGGGCTTCGCGTGGTGCACGTTCGCGGCGGTTCTCGCGGTTGTCATTGTTGCCTTGCTCGCGCTCAGTACGTGCTGCAGTGTCGCGTTGTGGCGCGTTCTCGCGGGCCGGCTGATCGCGCTGCGGCGTATCGCGGTTGGCGTTGTTGTCACGAGCGTTGTCACGTGGTTTACGCTCTTCATCGCGGTTGTTGCGCGGGTTTTCGCGACGACGATTTTGTGTTTGCTGACGATCATTACGACGCTCAGTATTGCGCTGCGCCGAAGTACGCTCAGGCTGTTCTGGTTGAGCAGGCTTTTCGCTGGGTGCATCATCGCTGGCAAATAAGCTGACTAAAGACTTCACCAAGCCTTTAAATAAGCTCGGTTGTGCTTTAGGTGCAGCCACAGGTGCTGTGGCCGGTTGTGCTGCGACCGCTTTGGATGGTGGTGGAGCAACACGTTCAGCACTGCTGGTTTTCACCGCGGCTTCTTCGCGCACAAGTGAACGTGTCGCGCTGACAGGTTGCACTTCTTCTGTTTCTTCTGGAGCCATTTCGTAGCTGGATTGACCCGATAAAGCTTCCGGGCTGTCATCACGCAAACGAATCACTTCAAAGTGCGGCGTTTCTAAATGGTCATCAGGCAGAATAAAGATGCGAACACGGGTGCGCAGCTCAATCTTGGTGATGGCGTTACGTTTTTCGTTCAACAAGAAAGCGGCGACTTGGAAAGGCACACGAGCGCGGACTTCAGCAGTGCGATCTTTTAGCGCTTCTTCTTCGATTAAACGCAAAATGGCTAACGACAAGGACTCAACATCACGAATAATGCCTTGACCATTACAACGTGGGCAGACCACGCCGCTGCTTTCGCCTAAGGACGGACGCAAGCGCTGACGCGACATTTCCAATAAACCAAAGCGTGAGATGCGACCCACTTGCACGCGAGCGCGATCGGCTTCGAGGCATTCACGCATACGGTCTTCAACCGCGCGCTGGTTTTTCGCTGGCGTCATGTCGATAAAGTCGATCACGATCAGACCACCGATATCACGCAAACGCAGTTGGCGCGCGATTTCTTCAGCGGCTTCCAGGTTGGTTTGCAGTGCGGTTTCTTCGATGTCGCTGCCTTTAGTTGCGCGGGCAGAGTTGATATCGATCGAGACCAAAGCTTCAGTTGGGTCGATTACCAATGCGCCACCGGAAGGCAGCTTGACTTCACGCTGGAAGGCGGTTTCGATCTGGCTTTCAATTTGGAAGCGATTAAATAAGGGAACGCTGTCTTGGTAGAGTTTGATTTTGTTCGCGTATTGCGGCATCACTTGGCGAATAAAGCTTAAGGCTTCTTCTTGAGCGTCAACGCTATCAATCAGTACTTCACCAATATCTTGGCGCAAGTAGTCGCGAATGGCGCGGATAATAACGTTACTTTCTTGATAAATCAGGAAAGGCGCACTGCGACCTTCAGCGGCTTCTTTAATAGCAGTCCATAGCTGTACAAGGTAATCGAGGTCCCACTGCAGTTCTTGGCTGTTACGGCCTAAACCTGCGGTACGTACGATTAAGCCCATATCTGCTGGTGCATTCAGGCCATTGAGAGCTTCACGTAACTCATTACGCTCTTCACCTTCGATGCGGCGTGAAATACCACCGGCGCGCGGGTTGTTGGGCATTAGCACCATATAACGGCCTGCAAGGCTGATAAAGGTGGTCAAAGCTGCACCTTTATTACCGCGCTCTTCTTTCTCGACCTGCACAATAACTTCCTGACCTTCAGTCAGTACGTCACGGATATTGACGCGACCTGAGCTTTCGCCGGTCTTTTTAAAGTATTCGCGGGAGATTTCTTTCAGGGGTAAAAAACCGTGACGTTCGGAACCAAAATCAACAAAAGCGGCTTCCAGGCTCGGTTCTACACGAGTAATGCGGCCTTTATAGATGTTGGATTTTTTCTGTTCGCGGGCGCCTGACTCGATATCGAGGTCAAACAGACGTTGACCGTCTACGAGTGCAACACGCAACTCTTCGGGTTGAGTTGCGTTGATTAGCATTCTTTTCATGGGTTACCAATATATTCCGTGTTCACGGATCACTTGATTGGCACACGCGACAAGCTGGGTCGGTGTTGGGGTCGCGCAGTTAAAAATAACCGTGTCTAGCGATCAAGGGTCATAAGCCGATATCGCGACAGCGTCTCCAGTGGCTGCAGTGTTAAAATTGCTTGCAGCACATGTGTTCAGGAGGAGGAATCAGTGATGAGCCGCGGACGTGATGAAACGTCTGAATCAAAGCGCATGGCTACGCAGGCTTACCGACTGTGCATCTCCACCCTTCACGTTTCCCTAGGTTGAGTCGGGTGCCGCTCAATGTATTCGTGAGCGGGTTTATAAAAATACGATCGCAATTGTGCGTTCGCGGATTATGTTTCTAAACAGTTTTGGCTAAGTCGTGTGGTGCTTAGCGAGGTATCTGCGACCTTGTAATAATACTCTTATCAGATTCTTGGCTGACGTTTTGTTTTAAATTCTTTTAGCGTGAACTTCAGATCTGTCTGCTTTTGGCAGCAGTCGGAATATAGCAGCTAGCCTGAATTTCTTCAATAAATATATGGGCTTACGTTGTGTTTATCCACAACTGTAGTTGGCTCAGTCGTCTTGAGACTGGCGCTTGTATTGCGCTCGTTTAACAGGTTCTTATGGCTATATACAGCGCAAAATAGAGCGCGCTGGTGACGGCTTTTGTTAGATAAGTGATCAGTGGCGCGCATCAGGGCTGGGTCGAGCTAAAAGCTGTGTGCTGGGTCAGCTTTTCAAGTTATCGATGGACTGTGTGTGTCGCTCGTACATAACTGCATATTAATTTGCTCAATGCTTGCGACGGATTGTTGTTAACATTGCTGCAGTATGGATTGATTATCTTTTTTGGTGTGTAGGTTTATGTCTAAGATGGATTCACAGGCGGCAACAGGTGTGCAGTTGCTGGAAGTGTCGGCAGGGCTGGAAGGGCAGCGCATTGATAATTTTTTGTTAGCGCGGCTCAAAGGTGTGCCCAAAACGATGATTTATCGCATTTTACGTAAAGGTGAAGTGCGTGTGAATAAAGGCCGGATTAAGCCTGATTACCGTATTAAAGAGGGTGATATTGTTCGGGTACCACCGATGCGTATGACGCAAGCGGATGAGCCTAAACCTCTAGCACAAGGCTTGCTAGAGCGCCTTGAAGCCGCCATCGTCTATGAAGATAAAGGCTTGATTGTATTGAACAAACCTGCTGGCATTGCCGTACATGGTGGTAGCGGTTTGAATTATGGTGTGATTGAAGCTTTTCGCCAGATGCGTCCTTTATGTAAGGAAATCGAGTTAGTGCATCGTTTGGATCGAGACACCTCAGGTTTGTTGATGATTGCAAAAAAGCGCAGCATGCTGCGTCATTTGCATGAAGCTTTGCGTGCTGATGGTGTTGATAAGCGCTATATGGCGTTGGTGCGAGGGCGCTGGCCCGCATCGCGTAAGCAAGTGGATGCGCCGTTGCAAAAAAGTAATGTGCGCTCCGGTGAGCGTATGGTTGAGGTCAACCCTGAAGGTAAAGAGGCCTTAACCTTATTTAAGGTGATACGTCGCTTTAGTGATTACGCCACATTAATTGAAGCCAGTCCCATCACGGGGCGTACGCATCAGATTCGCGTGCATGCGCTGTATGCCGGACACGCCATCGCCGGCGATACCAAATACGGTGATGAAAGCTTTAGTAAAGAAGTGCGGGAGATGGGGGGTAAGCGTTTATTTTTGCATGCCTGTGATTTGAAGTTCACCTTGCCCGATGGTGAAGTGCTCGCGGTGCATGCCGATCCTGATGTGCAATGGCAGGGTGTGATTACACAGTTAGTGGATGGAGACAGTGGTGTCTAAACTCAAAGTATTGATTTTTGATTGGGATGGCACTTTGGTGGATTCCATTGGCCGCATTGTTGAAGCGATGCACATGGCATCGGATCGCTGTGGAGTGCCGCGCTGCACCGATGACAATGTGCGCGCTATTATCGGTTTGGCGATGCCACAAGCCTATGATGTGTTGTATCCCACAGCCGATGACGCAGGACTAAAACAGCACTTTATTACTCAATACAGTGATTACTATATACAGCTTGAGGCGCAGCCTTCGCCTTTTTACCCTGGCGTGATGGATGCGCTGACTGAGTACCGCGATGCGGGCTATCAGCTTGCAGTGGCCACAGGTAAAAGCCGTCAAGGTTTGCACCGTGTATTAAGTGGACACAAGATGGTGGACTATTTTGATATCACCCGTTGCGCAGATGAGACACGCAGTAAGCCGGATCCTTTGATGCTGCATGAGATTTTAAACTACTGCGCTGCAGCACCTGAGCAGGCCATTATGGTGGGCGACTCACCCTTTGATTTACGCATGGCCAATAATGCAAGTGTGCCGGCTGTGGCGGTCAGTTATGGTGCGCAACCTATGAGTGTGTTGCAGCAAGAAGCGCCTGTTTTAGCGATTGATCATTTTGCAGAATTAACCGCTTGGTTACAGCAGCAGCCCAACACCTTGCTGAAGGAAAAGCGTGCATGAGTGATGGTAATAACAAGCGTCCAAGCGATCCTTGGACTGACGACAGCTATTTAGATCAACAGACATCAGGCTCAAAGGAGCAGGTTATGAGCGATAATCAAGTCGATAACAAAACATGGAAGTTATTAGAAAAAGCAGTGCTTGCCAGTGTGAGCGAGCAGCGCCGAGCACGGCGTTGGGGGATCTTTTTTAAAACGCTCACCTTTGCATACTTAATCACTATGCTGTTTTTCTTCTCGCCCTTTGGTAGCAGTAGCAAAAGCATGTCCAGTGGTGCACATACGGCGTTGATTGAAGTGCGCGGTATGATTGCCGATCAAGAAAGTGCCAGTGCGGATAATATTGTTAGTGCTTTGCGCCATGCGTTTGAAGATAAAAACACTAAAGGTGTGGTCTTGCGCATTAATAGCCCAGGCGGCAGTCCTGTGCAGTCGGGTTATATTTATGATGAGATCAATCGTTTACGCGGCTTAAATCCGACGGTGAAAGTCTATGCTGTCATCAGCGATTTAGGCGCGTCGGGTGCTTATTATATTGCCAGCGCAGCGGATGAGATCTATGCGGATAAATCCAGCTTAGTCGGCTCCATTGGCGTGACTGCAGCAGGTTTTGGTTTTGTTGGGGCGATGGATAAAATCGGTGTGGATCGCCGTTTATATACTTCAGGTGAGCATAAAGCCTTTCTTGACCCATTCCAGCCACAAAATGCTGAGGAAACCGCGTTTTGGAAAACCGTGCTGAACACCACGCACCGTCAATTTATTGAAAGTGTTAAGCAAGGTCGTGGTGCACGCTTAAAAGATCAAGAGCATCCCGAGCTGTTTTCAGGTTTGATTTGGTCGGGCGAGCAGGCGCTTGAGCTGGGGCTGGTGGATGCTTTAGGTAATAGCAGCTACGTTGCACGCGAAGTGATTGGGCATGAGCGCTTGGTTGATTTTACTTTGGAAGAATCACCTTTTGATCGCTTTGCTAAAAAGCTCGGTGCTGGCGTAGCTGAGAGTGTGGCGATTTGGGCTGGGTTCAATGGACCACAGTTGCGTTAGTAGCAACGCACAAAGCCTAATAGGGCTGCACTGTTTTTTCGATAAGCTTGTAAGATATTGAATATATATCAGGCTTAACACTTGAAATAATACAGTGCAGTCCCATATTAATCATGTAGCAAGCAGTTGTAAGTGACGATTGAGCAAGACAAACAGTTGGATGCTGGATCGACACAGGGCTGAATATAGCGTAAGATGCTTGCTGTACATGAAGTAAAGCTTCGGGGCCGATTAGGATTCGACGCTGGTTGCGAAACTTTAGGTGCATGCCGAGTTGGTAACAGAACTCGTAAATCCACTGTTGCAACTTCTATAGTTGCCAATGACGAAAACTACGGAGCAACAGCTCTAGCTGCGTAAGCAGCCGAGCCGCTCCTCTGGTCGCTTCGGCGCCAGCAGTCACTAGAGGATGTCTGTAAACTCAAACTGACTGTCAGATAGAACAGAATCGCCGCGTAGTATGTTGTGGACGAAGTGGCTAAAACTTACACAACTCATCCAAAGCACCCTGCCGATCGGGCGGCTGCGGATTAAATGAGTAGACACGGCTAAGCATGTAGTACCGACAGCGGAGTACTGGCGGACGGGGGTTCAAATCCCCCCGGCTCCACCAATTAGCAATACCTAAGCCCTTGATTATCCTAGTGATTTTCAGGGGTTTTTGCTTTTTAGGGTGGTTGTAGCCCATTATTTGCCACATAAAATGAGGAAAGAAGTTAAAGCCTCAAGGGTTCCGCTAACCCATTCGTTACATATTGTGATCCCATCATGACTACGACCGCACCTACCTCGTTATAAAACAGTGTTTCAAGCGTTGTCCATCCCATCAGGTTTAACTATTGCTCTGTTGTGAGACTTAAGTCTCAAAATTAATTTTGCTCATTCGCTTGGTCTTTACTTTAATGATTGTGAGTGAACACACACGACTGATTGATG
>JAAZJF010000251.1 GCA_012800475.1 Gammaproteobacteria bacterium | reverse complement strand
GCAGCGCCGACTGTAGTTTTATTGAAAAATAACGGTTTGCACTTTGAAATCCAAATTGATGCCAGCACCATGATCGGCCAGACCGATGCTGCCGGTATCAAAGACGTATTGGTTGAGTCAGCACTGACCACCATTATGGACTGTGAAGACTCCATCGCAGCAGTTGATGCTGACGATAAAACCTTGGTCTACAGCAACTGGTTAGGCCTGATGAAAGGCGACTTGGCTGAAGACGTTGCTAAAGGTGGTAAAACCTTTACCCGTGTGATGAACCCAGACCGCGTCTACACCGGCTTAAACGGTGAAGATGTTACGTTGCACGGTCGTTCATTGCTGTTTATCCGTAACGTTGGCCACTTAATGACCAACCCGGCGATTTTGGATGAGCAAGGTAACGAGCTGCCAGAAGGTATTATGGATGCGTTGTTCACCAGCTTAATTGCGATGCACAACCTCAATGGCAACACCACGCGCCAAAACAGCCGCACGGGCAGTATGTACATTGTTAAACCAAAAATGCACGGTCCAGAAGAAGCAGCCTTTGCCGATGAATTGTTTGCACGTACCGAAGACGTTTTAGGTCTGGCTCGCAATACGCTGAAAATGGGCATTATGGATGAGGAGCGTCGTACTACGATTAACCTCAAAGCCTGTATTGCTGCTGCGAAAGAGCGTGTTGTGTTTATTAACACAGGTTTCCTTGACCGTACCGGTGATGAGATTCACACCTCTATGGAAGCGGGCGTGATGGTGCGCAAAACAGCCATGCGCGGTGAGAAGTGGATTGCATCCTACGAAGACTGGAACGTCGATACGGGTCTGGCAACAGGTCTATCGGGCGTTGCACAAATTGGTAAGGGTATGTGGGCTATGCCTGACTTGATGGCAGCGATGCTTGAGCAGAAAATTGGTCACCCAAAATCCGGTGCCAATACCGCTTGGGTACCTTCACCGACAGCAGCAACCTTGCACGCACTGCACTACCATGAAGTGGATGTGTTTGCCCGTCAGCAAGAGTTGAAAGCACGTCAGTTTGCATCTTTAGATGACATTTTGACCATTCCTTTAGCGCCGAGCACCGACTGGACTGCAGAAGAAATTCAGCACGAACTCGACAACAACGCACAAGGTATCTTGGGCTACGTTGTACGCTGGATTGATCACAGTGTCGGTTGCTCGAAAGTACCCGATATCAATGATGTTGGCTTGATGGAAGACCGTGCCACACTGCGTATTTCCAGCCAGCACATGGCCAACTGGTTACGTCACGGTATCGTCACTGAAGAGCAAATTGTTGAAACCATGAAGCGTATGGCTGTCGTGGTTGACCGCCAGAACGCCGACGACCCAATTTACAATCCAATGGCACCGAACTTCGATGACAACATCGCGTTCCAAGCGTCATTGGAGTTGGTACTGCAAGGTCGTGCGCAGCCTAATGGTTACACTGAGCCTGTATTGCACCGTCGTCGTCGCGAATATAAAGCTAAAAACGGCTTATAATTCGTAAAGATGCGCTGTGTTGATAAAAAACCGCCTTCGGGCGGTTTTTTATTGCATGGCATTTTTATAATACTGTTCAATTGCCTCTAAGCCTGCAAAAATAGGAAAGTTTAATAACAATAACAGACCACCAAGACGAGCACGGCTGCACAAAGATGCAGTTCGGCCGGCATCCATCGCTATGATGGGGTGCTGATCTTAGGTTGGCTTATTTAAGTAGGAGACAGGTTCCATGAGCAGAAGTGATGCCTTTGCCAAGACAGGGCGTACCGCTGTGCAACAAAATATCCAAGGCACGCTGGAGTTTCTGCAAAAATATCCACCTTTTAATCAAATGGATATTGTTCACCTCAGTTACTTAATTGAAAACTGTCAGTTACGTTTTTACTCTGAAGGCGAAAAAATCATCAGTCCAGAAGATGGGCCGGTTGAGTTTTTTTATATCGTCAAACAAGGGCGTATTTACGGTGAGCGGCGCAAAGGTCAGGACAGCGGTAAAGAAACGACCTTTGAAATCACCTCAGGTGAATGCTTTCCGATTGCCGCGCTCTTAGGTGAGCGGGCCACGCGCACCTCACATATTGCCGCGGAAGACACTTTTTGCTTACTGCTCGATAAAGCCTCGTTTATTAAGCTGTTTTCTAAATGTAATGCCTTTCGTGATTTTGCCGTGCGCGGTATCAGCAGTCTCTTGGACCATGCTAATCAGCAAGTGCAAACGCGCGCTGCGGAAACGTTAGGCTCGCAATACTCGATGGAAACCAGTCTGGCTGAATTAGCGATGCGTCAGCCGATTAATTGCGCCGGTCATTTGCCCTTACATGAAGCCGTGCGCTTAATGCATGAGCAACAAATTGGCAGTTTAGTGATTACCGATGAACTGCAGCGCCCGCAGGGTATTTTCACCTTGCGTGACTTGCGCCGTGTGATTGCCGATGCCAATGCCAATTTGCGTCAGCCGATCAGTGAGGTGATGACGCTCGATCCTTTCTACTTACCCCCGCATGCCACCGCATTTGATGCGGCTTTGGCTATGACTGAGCGCCATATCGCCCATGTCTGCGTGGTGCAGGAAGGGCGTTTAGTGGGCGTGGTGTCGGAACGTGATTTGTTCTCTTTGCAGCGTGTTGATTTAGTGCATTTAGCGCGTGCAGTGCGTCATGCATCGTCAGTGGAAGCGCTGGTGCAGTTGCGTGATGAGATTCGCTCGTTGGTCGATCGTATGATTGCCCATGGAGCCAGTTCTGAGCAGGTGACGCGCTTAATCACCTTGCTCAATGATCATATGGTCTCGCGCGTGATTGAGCTGTGCATGGAAGAGCATGGTGATCCTGGCGTTGAGTTTACTTGGCTGGTGTTTGGCAGTGAAGGGCGCAAAGAGCAAACCTTATATACTGACCAAGACAATGGCATCTTGTTTGAAGCCAGTAGCCAAGAAGAAGCCAATGCGATACGTCAGAAGCTGCTACCGCTGGCGCGTGAAATCAATTTAGCGCTGGATGACTGCGGCTTTATGTTGTGCAAAGGCAATATCATGGCCGGTAATGCTGAGTTGTGTTTATCACGCCAAGAATGGTCACGCCGCTTTAGTAAAATTGTGCGTGAAGCCAGCCCAGAAAACTTACTGTATTCAACGATTTACTTTGATTTACGCGCGATTTGGGGGCCTATCGAAGGCTGTAAAGCCTTACGTCGTGAGCTGCTGTCTATGATACGCAGTAATAATATGTTCCAGCGGATGATGGCGCAAAGTGCGATTCAGAATAAGCCCCCCTTGGGTGGTTTATTCCGCAGTTTTGCTCTGGATAAAAAAGGTGCGCAAAAAGACACCTTAGACTTAAAAATTAAAGGCTTAGCGCCTTTTGTTGATGGTGTGCGCGTGTTGGCACTAGCGCATGAGGTGGAAAGCAGTAATACCTCAGAACGTATTCGTCAGCTGGTTAGCAAAGGTGTGATTGAGCGTTTAGACGGTGATGCCTATGTGGAGGCCTATCACTTTATTCAGCTGATTCGGATGCAACAGCATCAGCAGCAAGCGCGCAATGCTTTGGCTTACAATAACCGTATTTACCCTGATGAGTTGAATCACTTGGATCGTCGTATTTTACGTGAGTCCTTCCGTCAGGCGCAGCGTTTACAAGCCAGTTTAACCTTCCGGTATCAGTTGTGAAACTATTCAAATGGTTTCGTAAAAGCCCGCAGTTACGCGAGGAGGATGCCTTGCGTTTGGCAACTTTACCGGTGTATATCGCCAGTGAACAGCCTTTAGATCAGCAGCGTTTTGTGGTGGTGGATCTAGAAACCAGTGGTTTGAATACACTCAAAGATAAAATTCTCTCCATTGGTGCGGTCACTATTGATCAGTCTGCCATTGCTTTGGGGCAGCAGTTTAGCTGCACCTTGCGTCGCACCAATCATGCGGTCAGTGAAAGCGTCTTGATTCACCAAATCCCCCCCAGTGAAGTGGCGGCTGGCGTGCGACCAGAGAATGCTTTGCTCAGTTTTATTGAGTATGTGGGCAGCAGTGCATTGCTAGCTTTTCACGCCAGTTTTGATCAGCGCATGCTGGTGCGTGAGATGGATGATGCGTTTGCCTACCCTTTGCGCCATGCCTTTTATGATGTAGCTGAAATTGCACCGCTGCTGTACCCCGAGCACGGTATGCGCACTCCAGGTTTGGATGACTGGGTTAAGTTTTTCAATTTACAGGTCTTGCAGCGCCATAACGCCAATGCGGATGCCTTGGTGACGGCTGAATTGATGCTGATTTTATTAAAGCGTGCCAAGCAGCAAGGTATTCATACGTTAGCGGACTTGGATATCAGCTTGAAAAACTGGCGTCGGCGCCAGCAGAGTGCTTTGTAAGCGCACTTGAGACGGGGTTATTGCATACAGAAGGGCGGTTTGCAGCCCGCACGGCATCGTTTTGGTATGGATGCGGTGCGGGTTGTTATCACTGAAGAGTTACTTCGCCTTTGCTAAAAAGTCAGCCATATACTCATCAAAACTGCATTCATCTTGAGCTTCAATCACGGCTTGCGTTTGGTGTGATTGCTCGGCCATCTGCTGGTAATGCAAGGTTTTATTGCTGTCCAGAGGTGGCTTGCTCAAGGTTTGTGCATGTTGCAGGCTTTGTTTTAAAGAAAACTGACTGAAGCTGCACTGTTGCTCGCGCATGCTGGCCAACACCTGCGCCGAAGGCGTCAGATCAGGGTTGTTGAGCTTCTCAACTTGCTGACGTAGTGCCTCGCTGTGCTCAGTGGTCGCGTAGCTGTTATCGAGCAATTGCGCGCAGGCTTGCATCTGCTCAAGGAGTTCGTGCCCCCAGTCGTGCATGGCGATACTCTCTGCACCGCGTTGCAGTTGCAGGTTAGGCTTGCGGCCGTGTTTAACCACGGCTAAGAAGTTTTCCGTGGCGGCAGGGCATTCAGTTTTGCTCAGCAGCGGACTGTCTTGGAGCGCGCAATACAGCAAAAAAGTATCCAGAAAACGCGCTTGCGGTAAATCAATACCCAAAGGTAAGAAGGGGTTGATATCAATACAGCGCGCTTCCACGTACTGCACACCACGGGCAATTAAGGCTTCGACGGGACGCTCATTGTCCAACGTAATACGTTTGGGGCGCATCGTTGAGTAATACTCGTTTTCGATTTGCAGCACGTTGGTATTGATCTGCAGCCATTCATCACCTTGCTTGCTGCCGATTTTTTGATAATCGGGATAAGGCGTACTGACGGCGCAGCGCAAGCTATCGGTATAGCTATTGAGGTCGTTATAGCAGGGCGTAATGCCAGCTTGTGCGTTACTTTGATAACCCAAGTCACTCATACGCAAACTGGTGGCGTAGGGCAGGTACAAGGTGTCTTCATCAAAACGCTCAAGCTGATGCTCGCGACCGCGTAAAAAGCTGATATCTAAAGCCGGTGAAGCACCGAATAAATACATCAATAACCAGTTATAACGACGGAAATTACGGTTTAAACCGATATAACGTGCCGACTGATAATCCATATCTGAGCGCGGATCTTGCTCTGCTTCGCGCAGCAGTGACCACACTGAATCCGGTAACGAGAAGTTATAGTGGATACCAGCGATGCATTGCATGGTTTTGCCATAACGTACGGCCAAGCCTTTACGGTAGACGTATTTTAACTGGCCCACATTTGAAGTGCCGTATTCACCAATGGGAATCAGCTCTTCTTTGGGCAGATGGCCTGGCATAGAAGGGCTCCACAGCACTTCTTGGCCGATATGCGCCACGGTAAAACGATGGATATCATCCAACTCGGCCAGGGTCTGTGCTGAGTCAGGGTGCGCATCGGTAATAAACTCCAATAACGCCTCTGAGTAGTCAGTGGTGATGCTGCCGTGGGTTAAAGCAGCGCCTAGTGCCTCAGGATGTTTGCTGAGTGCTAAGCGGCCATTGCGCTCCACACGTAAGGTCTCACGCTCAATGCCATGCAGGCAATGCTTGAGCTGGGCTAGGGCTTCGGGCTGGCTGAGCAGCGCCAGACGACGAGAATATGTATCGCTCAAGGGAAATTCCTCAATAGGGCATTGTGGCAATATGGGGGCGCTGCCTGCGAAGTGCAAGGGTGCAGACCGAGTTTTACTGCGGTCTGCACATCGTATGAATCTAACAACGCAGTAGCATCCTTTATTTTTTCTTTTTAATCTGTCCAGCGTTAGCAAAAAGCGCTGCCATTGCGCCATTGGCCGTTGCAGGCTTTTCAGTTTGGCTGTGACGTTCGCTGCGCGGCTTCTGACGGGCAGATTGCGCTCGCGCGGGTGCAGGTGATTTTTCACCGGGTGTGTCGCCCATGCGCATCGATAAAGCGATGCGTGCACGGGGAATGTCCACTTCCATTACCTTCACTTTGACTATGTCACCGGCTTTGACCACTTGGTAGGGGTCTTTCACAAAGCTGTCTGACAGGGCAGAGATATGCACTAAACCATCTTGGTGCACACCAATGTCGACAAATGCACCAAAGTTCGTGACGTTGGTGATGACACCTTCGAGCATCATACCCAGCTCGAGGTCTTTCATATGTTCAACCCCGTCTTGGAAACTGGCGGTTTTAAATTCAGGACGCGGGTCACGTGCGGGCTTATCCAGCTCTTGCAAAATATCAGTGACAGTCGGCAAACCATAGGTTTCATCCGTGAATTGCGTGGGATCCAGTTGTTTTAGAAAGGCTGAATCACCAATCAATGCGCGAATATCACGACGGGTGTCTTGTGCGATACGCATCACCAATGGGTAGGTTTCAGGGTGCACACCTGAGGCATCCAGTGGGTTTTTGCCATCCATCACCCGTAAAAAACCTGCGGCTTGCTCAAAGGTTTTTGCACCCAAGCGCGGTACTTTCTTTAATGCGGCGCGGCTGATAAAGGCACCGTGCTCATCACGAAAGGCGACAATGTTTTTTGCTAGTGTTGCGTTGAGGCCAGAAATACGTGCCAAGAGCGCGGAAGATGCGGTGTTGACATCCACACCTACAGCGTTCACACAGTCTTCCACTACAGCGTCCAAGGAGCGCGCCAGTTGTGTTTGCGACACATCATGTTGGTACTGACCCACACCAATGGCTTTAGGATCAATTTTCACCAATTCTGCGAGTGGATCTTGTAAGCGGCGTGCAATTGAGACCGCGCCACGTAACGACACATCTAAATCAGGAAACTCCAATGCGGCCAGTTCTGACGCAGAGTACACCGAGGCACCGGCTTCACTGACCATGATCTTGCTCATGCGTAATTCAGGTAACAACTTGACCAGTTCAATGGCGAGGCGATCCGATTCGCGACTGCCGGTACCGTTACCAATGGCAATCAGTTGCACTTGATGCTTTTTACACAAAGCTGCGAGCGTGGTTAAAGTCGCATCCCATTTGTTGTGCGGCACATGCGGGTAGACGGTGGCGGTGTCGAGGACTTTACCTGTGGCATCGACCACGGCAATTTTACACCCAGTACGCAAACCTGGGTCCAAGCCTAAGGTGCAGCGTGGCCCAGCTGGTGCGGCGAGTAGCAGATCATGTAGATTGCGCGCAAAAACTTGAATGGCTTCGGTCTCTGCCGACTCACGTAGCTGACCAAATAAGTCGGTTTCAAGGTGGCTCGACAATTTAACGCGCCAGGTCCAACGCACCACTTCAGCTAACCATTGATCGGCAGGGCGGCCTGCATTTTTAATGGCGAAGTGTTGTCCAATCACCACTTCGCAAGGATGCATAATGCCTGGTGTCGGCTCACCTAAGCTTAAGCTGGCGCTCAAAAAACCTTCATTGCGACCACGAAAAATCGCCAGCGCTCGGTGTGATGGCACATGCTTATAGGGTTCATCATGAGCGAAATAATCACTGAATTTGGCTGCTTCTTGCTCTTTACCCACCACCACGCGCGAGCTGAGCTTGGCATCCTGTTGCAGCATATGACGCAAGCGCTCCAGTAGAGTGGCGTCTTCAGCAAAGCGCTCCATCAGAATATATTTAGCACCCTCTAAGACCGCTTTTTCATCGGCAAAGCCTGCTGGCACATCAATAAAGTGAGCCGCTTCAACCTGTGGATCATAGCTGGAGTCGTTTAATAGTTTTTCCGCCAATGGCCCCAAGCCTGCTTCTAAAGCGATTTGGCCTTTAGTACGGCGCTTCTTTTTATAGGGCAAGTACAAGTCTTCAAGGCGTGTTTTAGTATCGGCTTGCGCGATGGCCTGTTGCAGTTCAGGGGTGAGTTTGCCCTGCTCATCAATGGCCGACAGAATCGACGCGCGACGATCATCCAGTTCGCGTAAATAGCGCAAGCGTTCTTCTAGATTGCGCAATTGTGTGTCATCTAAGCTGCCGGTGATTTCCTTACGATAGCGGGCGATAAAAGGCACGCTGGCGCCTTCATCGAGTAGAGCAATTGTGGCGGTCACTTGCTGCGGGCGAACACCCAACTCTGTGGCAATACGAGAACTTATGCTATCCATCAGGCTACCTAAATCAGTGAAAAGCAGGAACGACCTGCCTAAAATAGGCTGATTATAGGGCAAATGACTCAGCAAACCAGCGCTGTATCGGCCGAAGAAAAATTTGCTAACAATGCCACGCATACAAGGGTGCGCTGATTGCGGCATACTAGCTAACCGACATAGTGAATCTATAGGTAGATAAAGCATGAGCGTAGCTGAAGGCGAAAAAATCCTTATTGTCGATGACGATGAACGCTTGCGCCGCTTGCTGGAGCGCTTTTTAACTGAGCAAGGTTTTCGGGTGCGCGGTGTGGAAAATGCTGAGCAGATGGACCGTGTACTCGCACGCGAGCTGTTTAATTTAGTGGTGCTTGATCTGATGATGCCAGGCGAGGACGGCCTCTCGGTGTGCCGCCGTTTGCGTGCGGATAATAATCAGATTCCTATTATTATGCTGACGGCCAAAGGCGACGAAGCCAGTCGCATTCAAGGTTTGGAGCTGGGTGCGGATGATTATTTAGCCAAGCCGTTTAATCCGCGTGAGCTTTTAGCGCGGATTAAAGCCGTGTTGCGTCGCCAAGCGACCAGGGTGCCGGGCGCACCGGGTAATGAGGAATCACAAGTGACTTTTGGTGATTACACTTTATCTTTGGCCACACGTGAGCTGAGTAAGGGCGATCAAGTGCACATGCTGACGACCGGTGAGTTTGCGGTCTTAAAAGCTTTGGTTGAGCATGCACGCGAACCTTTAACACGCGATAAATTAATGAATTTGGCACGGGGCCGTGAATGGGATGCGTTAGAGCGTTCCATTGATGTGCAGGTCTCACGCTTGCGCCGCATGATTGAGCCGGATCCTTCTAAACCGCGCTATATCCAAACAGTCTGGGGCGTGGGCTATGTGTTTGTACCCGATGGGCAGGCATGAAAACCTCGGTGTTGTATCCACAAAGTTTTTTTGCCCGCACGTTGTGGATGGTGTTACTGGCGGTACTGTTTTCTAAAGCATTGACGTTGATTTACTTAATGCTCAATGAAGATGTGTTGGTGGATCGCCAATACAGTCATGGTGCTGCGCTGACATTACGGGCGTATTGGGCATCGCCAATAGTGGAGCGTCCGGCGATTGCCAAGGCTGCAGGCTTGCAGTTAGTGCAAGAGCATGAAGTGCCGGTCGGTGAAAAACACTGGCCTTATAGCGACATTTTTTTAGAGCAGATGCAGTCTGAACTGGGCGCGGACACCCGTGTGCGTATCAGCGCGCAAACGCCGCCTTCATTGTGGGTCAATGCACCCAGTTTAGGACCCGACTGGATTCGCGTACCTTTGTACCCGCATCCATTACGCGGGCAGCGCGTGTGGAATTTGTTGGCGTGGTTTTTAGGTATTGGCTTGTTATCCACCGCTGCTGCATGGATTTTTGTCAGCCAGCTCAGCGCACCTTTAAAGCGCCTGGTGATTGCCGCACGCCAATTTGGTCAAGGGCGCAGTGTACGTTTGCCGGTGGATATCGACACAGCCAGTGAAATGGCTGAGGTGTATCGCGCCTTTAACCAGATGACCGATGATATTGAGCAAGCCGGACGTGAGCGTGAGTTGATGTTGGCGGGTGTATCACATGATTTACGCACCCCCTTAACCCGCTTGCGCTTATCGTTAGAGCTGCTCGACAGCGACAATGAACTCACTGATGACATGGTGCGTGATATTGACGATATGAACGCTATTTTGGATCAGTTTTTGGCTTTTATCCGCGACGGTAGCGACGAGCCCATGGAAGAGTGCGATCTTAAAGAGTTGATTAATGCGGTGGTCACCCCATATAACCAACAAGGCCATGCGATTCGTTTATGTTTAGAAGAGATGCCCACGCTATCGTTGCGTCGGGTGTCGATGAAGCGCATGTTGGCTAATTTATTAGAAAACGCGCTGCGTTATGGCGGTCAAGGTGTCGAAGTGGCTGCGTGCGTGGTGCAAGGCGCACAGGCGCCTTATGTCGCCATCAGTGTGCTTGATCGCGGTGCTGGATTAAACCCAGAGGATTTACCGCGTATTTTTAACCCCTTTATTCGTGGTGATGAAGCACGCGGTGGTCAAGGCACAGGTTTAGGCTTGGCTATAGTACAGCGTATTGCTGCACAGCACGGCGCTAAAGTTGAGTTACATAACCGCGCAGGCGGTGGTTTGGAAGCCACGGTGTGTTTGCCGATTACAACGCCTGCAACATAAAGCAATCAGCCTAGTGCTGCTTAAATATCTCAGGGTGAATGCAGTTAATGAGTAATGAAGTGCAAGAAAAAGTTCGCTTGGATAAATGGCTTTGGGCCGCACGTTTTTATAAAACACGTGCGCTGGCTAAAGAAGCCATTGAAGGCGGAAAAGTGCATTGCCGTGGTGAGCGTTGCAAACCCTCAAAAGAGCCTAAAGTGGGCGATGAGTTGGTGCTGCGCACGGGCTATGATGAGCGCACGGTAGTGATTGAGCAGTTGAGCTCTCTACGCCGTGGCGCACCGCAAGCTCAGTTGTTGTATCGCGAAACCGAAGAGAGCTTGAACGCTCGGGAAAAATCCGCTGCCTTGCGTAAAGCTGGCGCATTAGGGATTCAAACGGACGGGCGCCCGAACAAAAAACAACGCCGCCAGATTCATCGTTTTAAAGAGCAATAACGCTGTACAAGGCGGATCTAGTCTATCTAAGTACGTTAATTTTTCTCATCACGGTTTATACTGAGCCGATATTTTATCTGTAGGTGTTGTATGGCGGATTTTGATTTTACTCAGCGCTTTATTTTTGAAAGTACTGATGTGCGCGGTGAGTTAGCCAGTTTGGAAGAAAGTTATGCCCATGTCTTGGCTAAACACACCTACCCTGAGCCCGTAGCGGCTTTATTAGGTGAGTTGCTGACTGCAGCATCCTTACTGATTAATACATTAAAGTTTGATGGCTTATTGGTTCTGCAAGCGCGCTCGCAAGGCCCTGTGCCATTGCTGATGGTGGAATGCTCAAGTGATCGAGAATTGCGCGCTATTGCCCGCTACGAAGAAGAGCAGATTCACAGCGGTGCCACTCTGCAAGAATTGATGCCAGAGGGTGTTCTTGCGCTGACCGTGGATCCACGGGAAGGGCAGCGTTATCAAGGCTTAGTGGCTTTAGATGGTGCGGATTTAGCTGAATGCTTTACCAATTATTTTGTTAACTCAGCGCAGCTACCGACCCGTTTCTGGCTGTATGCTGACGGTCAGCGCGCGCGCGGTATGCTGTTGCAGCAACTGCCAGCTGACCGCATCACTGACAGTGAAGAGCGTGAAGCCAGTTGGCAGCATGCGGTGGCATTAGCGTCAACGTTAACCGCTGAAGAACTCTTAGGTTTAGACAACGAAACAATTTTACATCGCCTGTATCACGAAGAGCAGGTGCGTTTATTTGATAGCACTGATTTAAAGTTTCAATGCAGCTGTACGCGCGAGCGTTCTGCACAAGCTTTAATCAGTCTAGGCTTAGCTGATCTGCAGGCATTGCTGGCTGAACAGGCCGGTACGATTGAGATTGACTGCCAGTTTTGCAATCAAAGTTATCTGTTTAATGAGGCTGATGTTATACAGATGTTCGCTGAACAGGATGCGACGGATGCCTCGAGTACAGTGCATTAACTGCACAACTCTGGCATAATCGCGGGCACTTTTTCATTGTAGCGTTTGATCATCGGCGCTACAAAATCTTTGGAGGACTCGGCTCGGGCCGTTGGGGATCTCATGACGCAAGCAAAAACCGCTGTGTACACCGATATTAGCGCTGCTCAATTAATTGAAGAAGCGGTTCGCCGTGGCGAAGGAAAATTAGCTGTTAATGGTTCATTAGTTGTTGAAACGGGCCACCGTACGGGTCGTTCACCAGCTGACCGTTTTATTGTGCAAGAGTCCAGCACTGAAGCTCAGATTGCTTGGGGTCCGATTAACCGCCCTGTAGCACCGAGCATCTTTGATGCACTTTGGACACGTGTTGAAGCTTACGTTGCTGAACGTGAAAGCTTTGTGTCACATGTGCATGTGGGTTCAGATCCTGCGCATTACTTGCCAGTTAAAATGACCACGACTACAGCGTGGCACAACCTGTTTGGTCGTTGCTTATTTATTACTCCGGATGCCTTTAATCCAGCGAGTAAAGAGCAGTGGCAGATCATTAACGCACCGTTCTTTGAGTGTGTACCTGAGCGTGACGGTACCAACTCTGATGGTTGTGTGATGATTAACTTCGCTGAGAAAAAAGTCTTGCTGGCAGGTATGCGTTACGCTGGCGAAATGAAAAAAGCGATGTTCTCTGTACAGAACTTCCTGTTGCCAGCTAAAGATGTGTTGCCAATGCACTGTGCCGCTAACGTCGGTGAAGATGGCGATACCACGTTGTTCTTTGGTTTGTCCGGTACGGGTAAAACCACATTGTCCGCTGATGAAAGCCGTTACCTGATTGGTGATGACGAGCACGGTTGGGGTGTGGGCACTGTGTTCAACATCGAAGGCGGTTGCTATGCAAAATGCATCGACTTGTCTGAGAAAAATGAGCCGGTAATTTGGAAGGCGATTAAGTTTGGTGCGGTACTGGAAAACGTAGTGCTCGATGAGCAGCGCGTACCGGACTACACCGATGACAGCATGACGCAAAACAGCCGTGCTGCGTATCCGCTGCAGAACGTTGAAAAGCGTGTGATTGAGAATCGTGCAGGCGAGCCCAATGCTGTGATTTTCTTGACTTGTGACCTGACTGGCGTATTGCCACCGGTGTCCATCTTGAATAATGAGCAAGCGGCATACCACTTCTTATCAGGCTACACCGCATTAGTGGGTTCCACTGAAATGGGTTCAGAAGCAGGCATTAAGTCGACCTTCTCAACCTGCTTCGGCGCACCTTTCTTCCCACGTCCAGCGGGCGAATATGCGGATCTACTGATCAAGCGTATTCAAGGCTTTGATTCAAAAGTCTACTTGGTCAATACCGGTTGGACTGGCGGTGGCTACGGTGTGGGTGAGCGTTTCAATATCCCAACTACACGTGCAGTGATTGCTGCGATTCAAGGCGGTACATTAGTGGGTGCAGAAACTGAGCACTTACCGGTGATCAACTTGGATGTACCAAAATCAGTGCCAGGCGTTGATACAAACTTGCTTAACCCACGCAATACTTGGGCTGATAAAGCAGCTTATGATGCTGCGGCACAGGAGTTGGCGGCTAAGTTTGTCGAAAACTTTAAGAAGTTTGACGTAACTGACGCAATCAAAAATGCAGGCCCTCAGCTGTAATAGCTGACTTGCGTTGATAAAACCGCTCCTTGTGAGCGGTTTTTTTATGCCTAATGGCTCAAGGTATGCAGTGAGCGCACATCTTACAAAGTATGCGCAGGATTACACATGCCAACTGCGCCCATGCTTCTCTAACAAGCTGTGCGCTTGCTCAGGGCCATTTGAGCCTGCAGGGTAAGGGCGAGGGCGCTGATAGTGTTGTTGCCAGCCTTTGAGAATAGGGTCCACCCATTGCCATGCAGCTTCCACTTCATCGCGGCGCATAAACAGGGTCGAGTCATTTTCAATCACGTCCAGTAACAAACGCTCATAGGCTTCCCAGCGGCGATTGTCTTGAAAGGCTTGGGCTAAGTTAATATCCAACTCCACAGGCTCTAAGTGCATACCTTTGCCGGGCGTTTTGGCCATCAATTCAATACTGATGCGCTCTTCAGGTTGCAGGCGAATCAGCAAGTGATTGGCTTGGCTATCGCTAAATAAGCTGTGGGGTACAGGTTTAAATTGAATCACGATCTCCGACGTTTTTTTCGCGAGCCGCTTACCGGTGCGCAGATAAAAGGGCACACCAGCCCAGCGCCAGTTATCAATTTCAACTTCCATGGCTACAAAGGTTTCAGTATCGCTATCGTTGTGTACGTCTTTTTCAAAATAGTAAGCCGGCGCGCTGTGCCCGCCTATATGGCCAGCAGCGTATTGGCCACGTACGGTTTTGTCCCGTACATTCAGCCCGCTGATGGGTTTTAGCGCTTGCAGGATTTTGACTTTTTCATTGCGCACCGCATCGGCATCAAAGCGCACCGGTGCCTCCATCGCCACCAGACATAACAGCTGCAGCAAATGGTTTTGCAGCATATCGCGCATCGCTCCAGCGTGATCGTAGTAAGCGCCACGGTTTTCAACACCGAGTGTTTCATTCACGCTGATCTGCACGTGATCAATATGCGCAGCACGCCATACCGGCTCAAACAGCGCATTGGCAAAGCGTAACGCCATCAGATTTTGTACCGTTTCTTTGCCTAGATAATGATCAATACGAAACACTTGCTCTTCACTAAAAGCAGCACCAATAGTGGCGTTAATCGCCAGAGCTGATTGCAATGAATGGCCGATGGGTTTTTCAATAACGATACGTGTGTTGTGCCCGGCTAAACCATTTAAAGCCAAATGCGACGCGATACTTTCAAAGAGATTAGGCGCAGTGGCTAAGTAATAAATGCAGCTGCGCCCAGGTGTGGTCGCTAGAAAGGTGGCCAGGCGGCCAAAATCAGCGGCTTGATTCGCGTTCATCGCAAAATAGGCTAAACGCTGACTAAAACTTTGCCAGATCGTATCAGAGAAATCCTGACGCTCGATTTGGGCGCGGCAATGGCGCTCGGCTAATTCTAAATAACGTTCGCGAGGCAGTAATTTGCGAGAAATACCAATGATGCGCATATCTTTGGGCAGGCGATTTTCGCGGTGCAAATGGTAAAGTGCAGGCAGTAACTTATGCAAAGCTAAGTCGCCCGTCCCGCCAAACACTAACATGTCACAAGGCATACTCAATGTTACTCTCCTCTGAAAAGCGTGCGAACAAACAGCTGATGTAGTATAACTACAAAATCGCTACATAACCGTGGCACAAGCAAAATGAGTTTAACATTGTGAATCTGTTACAAACTATCGCTCAATCTCTTGATGCACTGCGTAAATCCGAAGTTAAAGTGGCGCAGCATGTCTTAGCTGACCCCGCTGCTGTGATGCACAGCTCAATGTCCGACTTAGCCGCCGTCGTTGGTGTGAGTGAGCCGACCATTGTGCGTTTTTGTCGTGCGGTAGGCTGTCAGGGTTTTCAAGATCTGAAGCTCAAACTGGCGCAAAGCTTGGCTGCGGGTGCAAGTTTCGGTCAATTTTCGATCAGTGAAAATGATGCTGTGACGGATTATGCGCTGAAGATTTTTGATACAACGCTGCACACTTTAATCGAAGTGCGTGAGCGCTTAAATGTTGAAGCTTTGGAAGCGGCTATTGCGGTGATGGCTAAAGCGCAGCGCGTTGAGTTTTATGGTTTTGGTGCGTCAGGAGCAGTGGCAGCCGATGCGCAGCATAAGTTTTTCCGTTTATTGCTGACTGCCGCTGCTTACAGTGATCCCCATATGCAAG
>JAAZJF010000250.1 GCA_012800475.1 Gammaproteobacteria bacterium | reverse complement strand
TCCGGTGGCGGCTCAGAAGTGTCTAGCAGCTCGTCTGCCAATTATCGCGGCGCGCAAGGGCTGGATCCCGAACTGGTTCTGGAAATTGAAAAGATGTACGGCTTTGATAAGCCGGCTATCGAGCGCTTTTGGATTATGCTCAAAAACTACGCCCACTTTGATTTTGGTAATAGCTTTTTTCGTGATGCCAAAGTCACGGATTTAATTATTGAAAAAATGCCCGTTTCTATCTCCCTAGGCTTGTGGAGCACGCTGTTGATGTATCTGATTTCCATCCCGCTAGGAATCAGTAAGGCGGTGCGCCATGGTAGTGCGTTTGACGTATGGACCAGCTCAGCCATTATTTTAGGCTACGCCATTCCGGCCTTCTTGTTTGCGATTTTATTGGTGGTGGTATTTGCCGGCGGCAGTTATTTAAGCTGGTTTCCACTGCGCGGCCTGACGTCCAATAACTTTGAAGAGTTGAGCATGCTGGGCAAAATCGGGGATTACTTCTGGCACTTAGCGCTCCCCGTCACGGCCTTAGTGATTGGCCACTTTGCCACCCTGACCTTACTGACTAAAAACAGCTTTCTCGATGAAATCAACAAGCAATACGTCACCACGGCTCGCGCCAAAGGCTTGCCCGAAAATAAAGTGTTGTACGGCCATGTGTTTCGTAACGCCATGCTGATTATTATTGCGGGTTTCCCTGCGGCCTTTATCGGGATGTTCTTTACCGGATCACTGTTAATTGAGGTGATTTTTTCACTGGATGGCTTAGGTTTACTCAGCTTTGAAGCGGCGATTAACCGCGATTATCCCGTGGTATTTGGCACGCTGTTTTTATTCACCTTATTGGGTTTGCTGGTGAAGTTGATCGGCGATATCACCTACACCTTGGTCGATCCACGTATCGACTTCAGCAGTCGGGGGAACTGATATGGCCCTGTCTCCGATTAATCAACGGCGTTTTGCCCGTTTTAAATCACATAAGCGCGGCTGGTATTCACTCTGGTTGTTCTTGGCTTTATTTGGGTTATCGCTGGGCGCTGAATTAATTGCCAACGATAAACCACTGGTGGTGCACTATGATGGTGCGCTGTATTTCCCTGTACTCAAACGCTACCCAGAAACCACCTTTGGTGGTGAATTTCCGCTGCAGGCCAACTATAAAAGCCCGTATATACAAGAGTTAGTCGCGGAAAAAAACGGCTGGATGATTTGGCCTGTGATTGCCTTTAACTACTCAAGTATCAATTACGACTTGCAAGTCCCCGCACCGGCACCGCCGTCTTGGCAAAACTGGCTGGGCACCGATGACCAAGGACGTGACGTGCTTGCACGGGTTATTTATGGCTTTCGTATTTCAGTACTTTTTGCGCTTACACTCACCTTGATCAGCTCAGTGATTGGTGTGTTTGTCGGTGCATTACAAGGCTTTTACGGAGGCTGGGTGGATTTAATCGGCCAGCGTTTTTTAGAAATCTGGTCCGGTCTACCGGTGCTGTACTTGCTGATTATTATGGCCAGCTTTATTCAGCCCAATTTTTGGTGGCTGCTGGGGATTATGCTGCTGTTCTCGTGGATGAGTTTAGTGGACTTGGTGCGTGCGGAGTTTTTACGTGGGCGTAACCTTGAATATGTGCGAGCTGCACGCGCTTTAGGCATGCAAAACAGCAGTATTATGTTCCGCCATATTTTGCCCAACGCCATGGTATCCACCTTAACCTTTTTGCCTTTTATCTTGACCGGCGCCATTGGCACCTTAACCGCTTTGGACTTTTTAGGTTTTGGTTTGCCGCCCGGCTCGCCCTCGCTTGGTGAGTTAGTGGCACAAGGCAAATCCAACTTACAAGCGCCCTGGTTGGGTATCAGTGCTTTTACAGTCTTAGCTTTGATGCTGAGTTTATTAGTCTTTATTGGTGAGGCTGCCCGTGATGCATTCGATCCAAGAAAATAAAACACAACCCTTGCTTAGCATTGAAGATTTGTCCGTTGATTTTATCAGCGGTGATACAGTGCAGCAGGCTGTAAAACACATCAGTTTCAGCATCAACTCAGGTGAAACTTTAGCCTTAGTCGGTGAAAGTGGCTCGGGTAAATCCGTTACCGCGCATTCAATTTTGCGCTTGTTACCCTACCCGTTAGCCAGACACCCCAATGGCAGTATCACTTACCAAGGTCAGGATTTACTCAGCGCAACGCCTGCTGCTCTTCGTAAAGTGCGCGGCGATCGTATTGCGATGATTTTCCAAGAACCCATGAGTTCGCTGAACCCGCTGCACAGCATTGAGAAGCAAATCAATGAAATCCTCATCCTGCACAAAGGGCTGAACAACAAACAAGCTTCAGCTCGCACCCTAGAGCTGTTGCGCTTGGTCGAGATCAAAAACCCAGAACAACGCATGAATGCTTATCCGCATGAACTCTCCGGCGGGCAGCGTCAGCGTGTAATGATTGCCATGGCCTTAGCCAATGAGCCGCAATTACTGATTGCCGATGAGCCCACCACCGCGCTTGATGTGACAGTGCAGCAAACTATCTTAGAGCTGCTCAGAGATTTGCAAGAGCGTTTAGGTATGTCGATCTTACTGATCAGCCACGATCTGAACTTAGTGCGCCGTGTGGCACACCGTGTATGCGTGATGCGCAACGGTGAGATTGTTGAGCAAGCGGCGTGCGCTGATATTTTTAATAATCCGCAACACCCTTACACCCAAGAGTTGCTCGGTGCCGAACCCAGCGGCTTACCCGCACCTCACACACCCAGCGAGACGCTGCTAGAAACACAAGACTTACGGGTTTGGTTTCCCATTAAGCAAGGTATCTTGCAGCGCACTGTCGACTATGTAAAAGCGGTCGATGGTATCAGTTTGACCCTACAGCGCGGACAAACCTTGGGCGTTGTAGGAGAAAGTGGCTCAGGAAAATCCACTTTAGGCTTAGCTATTTTGCGCTTGATTCACAGCCAAGGCCGCATTCTATATGCCGGCCAAGCCATTGAAGGTTTATCACAAAAACAAGTGCGGCCTTTGCGCCGTGATATTCAAGTGGTGTTTCAAGACCCATTTGGTAGCCTGAGCCCAAGAATGAGCGTCTCAGATATCATTGGTGAAGGTTTACAGATTCATAAGATGGGTAATGCACAGCAACAAGAGCACGCCATCATTGATGTACTGCGTGAAGTGGGTCTAGATCCTGAGACACGTCATCGCTACCCGCATGAGTTTTCTGGTGGGCAGCGCCAACGTATCTCCATCGCTAGAGCCTTAGTACTCAAACCTAAACTGATTGTATTGGATGAACCCACCTCGGCACTGGACCGCACGGTACAGCGCCAAGTGGTGGAATTGCTGCGTCACTTACAGCAAAAATACACGTTAACTTATGTATTTATCAGCCATGACTTAGCCGTTGTTAAAGCGCTCAGTCATCAGTTACTGGTGATGCGCCAAGGCCAAGTGGTTGAGCAAGGTGACGCTGAAACGATTTTTGCAGCACCACAACACCATTACACACAACAGTTGTTAGCCGCAGCCTTTATGAACAGCTCACAACACTTGTAATAATGACTATTGACTTAGAAAGAGGAAAAACCATGGGTTTTATGACCGGTAAGCGCGTTTTAATCGTTGGCGTAGCCAGCAAACTGTCGATTGCTTCAGGTATCGCGGCGGCAATGCACCGTGAAGGCGCTGAGCTGGCGTTCACCTACCAAAACGACAAGCTTAAAGGACGCGTAGAAGGCTTTGCCGAAAGCTGGGGTTCTTCAGCTGACTTATGCTTCCCTTGCGATGTGGCCAATGATGCAGAAATCGAGCAAGTGTTCGCTGATTTAGCTAAAAAATGGGACGGTTTAGATTGCATCGTTCACTCGGTAGGTTTTGCGCCAGGTGATCAACTGGACGGCGACTTCACTGATGTCACCACCCGTGATGGTTTTAAAATTGCTCACGATATCAGTGCTTACAGCTTTATTGCTTTAGCCAAAGCCGGTCGCAGCATGATGCAAGGCCGCAACGGTAGCTTGCTGACGCTGTCCTACTTAGGCGCAGAGCGCACCATGCCCAACTACAACGTCATGGGTATGGCTAAAGCCAGTCTGGAAGCCGGCGTGCGCTACCTTGCAGGCAGCCTAGGCGCAGAAGGTACTCGTGTGAACGCAGTCTCTGCTGGCCCAATCCGCACATTAGCAGCATCGGGTATTAAAAACTTCCGTAAGATGCTCTCAGCCAACGAAAAGCAAACTCCGTTACGCCGTAACGTGACCATTGATGAAGTGGGTAATGCAGGTGCATTTTTATGCTCTGATTTAGCCTCAGGTATCAGCGGCGAAATCATGTACGTAGATGGTGGTTTTAACACCACAGCCATGGGCAATCTTGAAGAAGATTAATTTTTCCAGCGCCATAAAAAAACCCGCAAAGATGCGGGTTTTTTTATGGCTTACACAGACTTAGAAACGCTTGATCTTAGCATCCGCTTCCAACTGCTTTTGCACAGCATTGAAGTCAACCTGACCTGCGCGTGAAGCAAGAATATCTTTGTATTGCGCAAGCTCTTGCGTGCTTAAGGGCTCAGGTGAATCATTGACGCCAGTTAAGTGCAACACTGCATAACTGCCATCACCTAAGTTCAAACCTGCAAACTGTGGCTGATCCGCGGCCGGCTTAGGCATTTTAAACACACGCTGCAACACTTGTGGTTCAACACCGTCCTGGTCGCGCATTGCCGCCTCTACCGTTTCCCAGCTCGACTCTTGTGCTTGGGCTACCGAGGTTTTACCCTCTTGTAGGCTCGCTAACAAAGTCTCACCTTTGGCTTGCGCCTGCTCGATGGCACGCTGCGCTGTGAGTTGCTGTTTAATCTGCTCACTCACCTGTGGAAATGCAAATTGCTTAGGACGCATATGCTCCTTCACACGCAAGACCAGCGTTGTTTCTGGATCAAGTTCAAGCGCCATACTGTTGGCTCCTTCTTCCAGCACTTCAGCACTGAACGCAGCGGCTAATACCTTACGGTTAGCAAAGAGCCCTTCAGATGCTCCCTCGCGACCAAAGGCTTGGCTGACTTGAATCTTTAAACCCAACTCTGCAGCCGGTTGCTGTAAGTCAGCAGACTCATAAGCTAAATCTTCAAGATCCTTAATCGTTTCCACAAAACGCTGCTCAACTTCTTGCGCTTTTAAGGTTTGCGCAAGCTTATCTTTTAAACTGGCAAAGCTTGGAATATCAGCGCCACGCACGTCCAGCAACTTAATCACATGCCAACCGTACTCGGTGCGCACTGGCGCAGACAGCTCATCTTTGTTCAGTGCATACAGCACTTCTTCAAACTCAGGCTCGTACACATCAGCCGCTGCAAAACCTAAGTCACCCCCTTGTTGAGCCGAACCCATATCATCGGACAACTCGGTGGCAAGATCAGCAAAGGCTTCACCTGCTTGAATACGACTGATCGCCTCATCTGCTTTTGCGCGGGCTTGCTCATCGCTGACATCATCACTGATTTCAATCAAAATATGCGCAGCACGACGTTGCTCTGACAAGTTAGCAATTTCTGCCTGATACAGCTCTTGCAGCTGCTCATCATCGACATCCACTTGCTCAAATAATGCAGATTTTTGCAGTTCGATATACTCAACTACAACCTGCTCATCGGTCATAAACTCATCGCTGTGCTCATCGTAATAAGTCTGCACATCTTCACTGCTCACCTGCACCTGATCAAAATCAGGCGCAATTTTCAGCAT
>JAAZJF010000249.1 GCA_012800475.1 Gammaproteobacteria bacterium | reverse complement strand
TGGGAGCTGGATGAAGACTCGCCCGTATTCACTGATCTGCAGATTAAACCTGGGCACAGTGTGGCGCAGCCAAGCATCGCACGTTTGCATCATGGACGCTGGGCCGTGATCAGCGGTAATGGCTATCAAGCGCAAGGCAGCGAAACCGGTGCGGCGGCCTTATATGTGCTGGATGCGATCACTGGAGCTCTGATTAAAAGCTTAGAAGTGCACAGTGCCTTGGCGTACAGCAATGGCTTATCCGCGCCGCGTTTAGCGGATTATGATGGCGATGGAGTCGCTGATTATGCTTATGCGGGTGATGTGCAAGGCAACCTATGGCGTTTTGATCTGTTGGGTGATGGTGCGCATGGGCCGAGCAGCAATCCACCGCGTTCGGGCAGTTACGGCGCATTATCAGGCGGCACGGCCGGCTTTAAAGTGGCCTTTGCTGGGCAGCCGCTCTTTATTGCCACCAGCGCTGGGCAATCAGAGCGCCAGCCCATTAGCGCAGCGCCCAGTTTAGTCCCCCATCCCAGCGGTAGCGGTTATTTAGTCATTGTTGGCACCGGTCACGAGATTGATTTACCTGACGGCAACGACCCGACTCAGTTGATACACAGCCTCTATGGTATTTGGGATCGTGATACTGCAGGTCAATCCACTGCTGCGCGCACTATCCAGCGTGATCAACTGGCATCACAACAGATCACCCACAGCAGCGTGGCCGTGAGCCAGACTTCAGGTGAGTCGGTTACCGCGCGGGTGATCAGTCAAAACCCGGTGGAGTGGCATCGTGGTTTTGATGCCAGTGCCCCAGTACTGCAACGGGGCTGGGTGCTGGATTTACAGCAGGACGGCCACAATACCGGTGAAATGTTGGTCGAGCAGATGCGCACGCTAGGCTCAATGCTGCTGGTGCAAACACACACTGCAGATCACCACGGCGTGCAACATTGGTTGTATGCGCTCAACCCCAGTACGGGCGGTGCCACTGAGCATCAGGCCTTAGCGCTAGAAACCCCTAACGCCAGTGTGTTGGCCGCGATTGAGTTCACGCCCATTGCTGCTGGCGCAGGCATTCAAATCAGTGAGCAAGAGCAAGCTTTTGTGCTGCAAGGCCGTGACACTCAGGAGCGCATTGTGCTGCCGCCTGAGTCGAGCGGCCGGCAGACGTGGCGGTTGTTAGCGGATGATTAACTCAGGATGAGTATTTAGCGCGCAACCGATAGGCAGTGGTCTCAGCAGGGAGCAGTAGACAATGAAATACACTCAAAAAGGTTTGGGCATCTTAGAAATCATGATTGTGATGATCATTATGGTGATTTTAGCCGCACTCAGTTATCCACGTTATGACGCCCATGTGAAACGCAGTAAACGCATCGAAGGCCAAGCCTTGTTAGCCGATGTCGCCGCACGCCAAGCCCGTTATTTTTCACAAAACAACAGCTATATCACCGATAGCACCGAGCTGATCAATTTATATGGGCATCAATTAGCGGCTCACAGCTCATACAACGGACACTACATATTGCATCTAGAATCAGGGCAAGCCGATGATGGCGGTTATGCATTGACCGCTATTCAACAGTTCGCTGATAGCACCTGCGGCAATCTCACCCTGAATGCGCTCGGGGTGAAAGGGCATACTGGGCCCACCTATGATGCAGAGCAGTGTTGGCGCTGAGTATTGGTTGTTTTGAGCAAGATACAGAGCCGCTTGATGATTAGCAGCTGGTCTTAGCAGGCAGGATGAATAGTCAGTTATAAAAAAGCCTTGGCTACTTGTGAGTATGACCAAGGCTTGGCTGGTGTTGCCGCGTTGTGACGGTAGTTTTACCAGCACTTATCAGTTGCGGCTGTACGTTTACCTTTTTGATCGATGGTCATGGTGCCGCATTGTGTTTCTTTAGCTGCTTGTACATCTTTAGGTGTCGCTGTTGCAATAAAGGAGTCCTGTTCAACATCTTCAATCGTAAAGTCGTAACGCGTATCCAGGCTGCTGGCCGTGGCGCAGCTTAATACCGGTGTTTGCGGACCGTCTTTAAGTTTATAAGACAGTGATGCCGCATAGCGTCGCTCCATTGCATGCGCATACTCAGACAGGCAAGCTTTGGCGCTATCACGGTAAGTGCGGGTGACATACTGGGTGTAGGACGGGTAGGCGATCGAGGCCAAAATTCCAAT
>JAAZJF010000248.1 GCA_012800475.1 Gammaproteobacteria bacterium | reverse complement strand
TGAGTTTAGAGTGCAACGTCAAATAATCAAATAAAAGTAGGGTGAGTATATGAGTGAGCCAACACAGGATAATATTATTGATTTGACCACTGAGCGTGCACGTCGAGTCCATGACCTGAATGAAAAACGCTTACAAAATGTACGTGCTGCTTTTATCAGTGCTTTGCCGTTAGCTAAGCCTGTTGTTAAAGCTAAAAAGAAAAATAAAAAAAAGCGCTAACCCGTATGTATCGCTAGGTTGAGCATCAAGACCTGACTATTATATCAACCCAAGCAGCTCTATTGACCTCTATCAATACCCGCACTGCTGTTGTGCCTTATCTTTACTACAAGTTAATTTTAAAGCGCGGGGTAATTGCAATGTTTATGGATATAGTGGTTTTCGCAGGCATTGGTACTGTTGCCCTGATGGTGGCTTTTTTTGTAGGTCTTTTCTATTTCGTTAGAAAGGTAGAGCGCAGTCGTAATTCAAACTGATCTTTCTAGCACACGAGCACGCAAGGCAATTTGGGCAACTTTGGTTGCCCTTTTTTTTGCCTGCTGAATATGACTGAGTCTTGCGCAGCGATGGATGCAGTACTAGACGGCATCCATCGTTGAATTAACTTGGCATATGACGGTTGATAAGCGCTCTTAATGCTGCAGGTTTCACCGGTTTTGTTAAAAAGTTTAAGCCTGCGGCATGCACTTGGCTGATTAGTTCGGGGCGTCCGTCCGCACTGATAACAATACCTGGCACAGGAGCGTCAAGCTGCTGGCGCAACCATGTCATCAGAGCAATACCTGTGTCGCCGCCGTCTAAGTGAAAGTCCACTAAGGCTAAATCAGGTTTAGCACCGCTTTGCAGATGATGCTCGCATTCTTCACGGTTGCTTGCCGTGAGTACATGGCACCCCCAGCGAGATAATAAACTGTGCATGCCCACTAAAATGCTATTTTCATTATCAACACACAGTACGCTAAGCCCAGCTAAAGGCTGCGCAGACGGCGTATCTTTTGCTGTCGGCGCAGGTGTGGTGTTGAGTTGACCTTTATACAAGGGCACAGTAATGCTAAAAACGCTGCCTTTATCAACCCACGAACGCACCTCGATTTTATGACCGAGCACTTTGCTTAAACCATCAGCAATAGCCAGCCCCAATCCTAAACCTTTTTCCTCACGGGTTTGATGACTATCAAGGCGTTTAAACTCCTCAAAGATAAAGTTGAGCTTATCTTCTGGGATGCCTTGGCCGCGATCCCAGACATCAATACGCAAGTTGTTGCCTTGACGGCGTACGCCCAGCAAAACATTACCGTTGGCATAACGAAAGGCGTTAGTGAGGAAGTTTTGGATAATACGGCGCAGCAGTTTAGGGTCGCTGACAATGTTGAGTGAGGTGCTGCGTAAACGGAAATCAATACCTTGCTGCTCTGCTAGAGCGGTAAATTCAGCACCTAAGGCTTCGAGCCATGGGCCTAAGGCAAAAGGTTGGCAGTGTGGAGTAATGCGTCCACTTTCGAGGCGTGAAATATCCAACAAGTCACTGATTAAGTCTTCCGCGGAGCGTAGAGAGCTGTCGAGGTTTTTAACCAGCTCTTGTGCGTCACTAGGCAAAGCATCTTGATGTGATAGAGCAGCTGAAAACAGACGTGCAGCATTGAGCGGTTGCATCAAGTCATGACTGACCGCTGCTAAGAAACGAGTTTTAGATTGATTCGCGCTTTCTGCCACATGTTTGGCATCGCTGAGCGCAATATTTAATTGCGATAGCTCATGGGTGCGCTCACTGACACGATGCTCAAGACTCTCATTGGCTTCTTTAAGGCCATGTTCAGCTTCGCGGAATGCCGTAATGTCGGTAAAACTCATGACAAATCCACCGCCTGGCATCGGGTTACCAATGAGCTCAATAACGCGACCGTTGGGGAACAAACGCTCAGAGGTATGTGCTGTACCTTGGCGCATCCAGTACAGGCGTTTATTCACATGGGCATCCACATCGCCTGGGCCGCATAAACCCAGCTCCGCGTTATGACGAATAATGTCCGCAACAGGTCGGCCCACTTTAATTAAGTCTTCTGGATAGTTGAACAACTTAAGATAACGGCTATTCCAAGCCACTAGGCGTAAAGAGCGGTCAACAACACTGATGCCTTGGGTGATGTTTTCAATCGCACCTTGTAATAGAGTGCGGTTGAATTGCAACACTTCAGAAGCCTCGCCAACAATACGCACCACATCTTCCACATACATCTCGCGGCCTTCAATCGCCGCCTTGACCACAACACGGGTAGATGACGCACCGAGTACGCCATTCAATAGACGTTCCGTGTGCGCTACCCATTCGCTGCTGGCTGTTTCGGTGGGTGTAAAACCTAAGCCTTGTTTATAAGCAAAGCGGATAAAACTTTGTCTAGCGCGATCCTCCCCAACAAAGCGACCGGCCAATGTAAGTAGATCGCTGATTTGTACGGTAAAGGTTTGGCGACCACTGACATGCTGGCCAATAAAGCGGCTGGCTTGCCAGTGTTCTGAGACGCGGGTCTTAGAGAAGAGTGATACCAAGATAAATAATAGAAAATTGCCGCTTAACGATAACAGTACGCCCAGTGTCAATGGGTCAATGGGCAAGCCAAAAGGTTGGCTTGATAACCATGTCAGGCCTGGGAAAGACGTTAAAGGCCAGTTCATGCTGCTGGCGATTAAAGGCAGCACCAGTGTGTAGGCCCACAACACTGAACCGGCAATCAGGCCTGCATACACACCTTGGCGATTGGCATGCTTCCAGCTTAAAGCGCCCAGCATGGCTGGCGCTAACTGTGTCAGGGCTGCAAATGCAATTTGGCCAATGGTTGCCAAGCTTGTATTGGTCCCTAATAAGCGATAGCTGGTATAGGCTAAAAGCAAAATAATGATAATGCTTAAGCGGCGTGCGGTGAGCATCCAATAACGAAATGCCTCAAATGGGCGTTCGGTGGTGCGCACTGCCAGCATGGAGGGCAGTAAAATATGGTTGGAAATCATAATGGCTAAGGTGACAGCTGCGACAATGACCATCCCAGTTGCTGCCGAAGCACCGCCAATAAAAGCCAAGATCGCCAGGGTGGGATTGCCTTCAGCCAGGGGCAAACTGATTACAAATGAATCAGGGATCACAGAATCCGGCAGGCGCAACTGTCCCGCTAGTGCAATAGGAATGACAAAAAGCGCAACGAGTAAGAGATACAAGGGGAAAACCCAGCGAGCAACCCGTAAATCCGCTTCGTCGTTATTTTCTACCACAGTCACGTGGAATTGGCGCGGTAAGGTATAGATAGCCATCATCGCTACGCAGGTTTGCACAATCATAGCCGGCCAGTTGGTTGCTTCATTCCAATAGGATTCAAGCTTAGGTGCGTCTTTAGCTTGCTGCCATAAGTCACCAATACCGTTATACAGCCCGAAAATCACAAAAAGACCTACGGCTATAAATGCCATGAGCTTAACTAAGGACTCAAAAGCAATTGCAAACATCAAGCCGCGGTGGTGTTCTGTGACGTCAAGGTTGCGGGTACCAAATAAAATAGTAAATAAAGCCAGCGCTACGGTCACAATAAGAGCGGTATCTTGGGCATACATCCCGGTTGAGTTTGCGGATGTGCCTGTGAGCAGGTTTACACCTAGAACAATACCTTTGAGCTGCAGCGCGATATAAGGCAGTACACCCACTACGGCAATTAGAGTGACAACCACCGCAAGACGTTGTGACTTTCCATAACGGGCCGCGATAAAGTCAGCAATTGAGGTGATGTTTTCTTGTTTACTAATAATCACCATTTTCTTTAGCACCCAAGGCGCAAAAGTCAGCAGTAAAATTGGGCCGATATAAATGGGTAAAAAAGACCAGATTTGCTCAGCAGCTTGGCCGACCGAACCGAAAAAAGTCCAGCTACTGCAATACACCGCTAAAGATAAGCTGTAGACAGTTGAGCGCATGCGCGGGCTCACAGTAGCGCTGCGTCTGTCGCCATAAAAAGCCATGGCAAACAAAATTGCCATATAAATAAGTGCAACCAGCGCAATCAGCCCTGCGGAGATAGACATGTGGGTAATCCGAGCTTTAAAGAAGAGTGGAATATATTAAGGAAAAGCGTCGTTATAAGATAGCGCAGGCTGACGCCACTCTTAAGCGCTGCGGTGACTCGCTTGAGGTTGGTCATGGTGGGTGCGTCTAAGAGGTGTGGAATACCGATGCTATATAGTAGGTTGTTGGGAGTAGTACATCGCTATTAATGATTTACTTTGCTGGTAGCGTTGTAAACGACTACTTAAGGCTTGAGGTAAGTGTTGCGCTTGAGTGAAGCACAACCGTGCATAAAAGCTATAAAGGTTGGGGTGGCAAAACAACCAGATAGGTGACCCTTGGTGAGTCGTTTGAATATGCTCTATTAAGAGTCGTGCCATACCCTGTTTTCGATGCAATGGATCGGTTAATAAACTGGTCAGCCAAAAGCCATGTTCTACAGGAGATAGGCAAACACCAGCAATAATATGAGGGGAGCGCACCACCCAAGTTTGCGCAGCCTGTGTGATACGCATTGGACTGTTGTGTTTGCGGTAAAATTTACGCAGTAGGGCATGTTGCTCTTTGGGTAAGTGTTGGACTGTGAGGGTACGAGTCAGATCTTGAATCATGCTGGATGCCTTTTATGCTGCAGCTCTTATTCATGCCAAGCCTTTAAAAAGGTTGTCGTTGGCCATTGTCGGGTTGCATGGGTTGTGTAGCGAGTTCATGCCAGGGTAATAAGGTATCGCTATTTAGCAGAGCTTTGTAGGCTATAGATTAATAGATGCGGTCCGTGTGCTTTGGCCCTTAAAGGCTAAGAGCACGAGGCTTGTGCGCTCTAATGGCTGATTAAGGAGCATTTGCAAAGTATTTCACATTTATCGCACATTAGCTGTTGACAGGCTGCGTCGCTACTGTAGAATGCGCACCTCGTTAGGCAAACAAGGTTTCACGGTCTAACGTAAGAGTTTGATTTTAAAGGAAATAACTTAAAAATCAGCTTGACAGGGTAGCGAAACGCTGTAAGATACGCACCCTAGCAACGAGCAACGAGCGACGTAAGAAGCTCAGCGCTAACAAGGAGTTTGACGGAAGAGTTTGAATCTTCCAGAAAATAAACCTTGACAGTTACTTTGGAGAGTGTAGAATACGCCTCCTCGCTGAGTCACTCA
>JAAZJF010000247.1 GCA_012800475.1 Gammaproteobacteria bacterium | reverse complement strand
TACACCGCACGCACACCGCGCTCATTGAGTACCGCAAGCACGTTCTCTGCCACAACCGGTGCTTGCTTACGTACTGCAGCGGCCGTTTTGGCATTGGGCGTTGAGCAGACATCACCTAAGCCAAAAATATTGCCAAAGCGCGTATGGCGTAAGGTGTCGTCATGCACTTCTAACCAACCTTGCGCATCCGCTAAGGTACTCTCACGCACAAAACGTGGCGCACGCTGCGGCGGTACCGCATGTAAGAAATCAAATGATTTTTCAATACGCTCTTGATTGCCTTGTGCATCGGTCACTTCAAACCAGGCTTTACCGGCTGCGCCATCCACTTCCACCAAATTATGGTGAAAATTAAGCTGCGCATTGTACTTTTTCACATACTCCATCAGCGGCGGCACAAAATCAGCCACACCAAAGAGCGCACCACCGGCACTGTAAAACTCAGTTTCGATGTTATTGAGCACACCTTCTTTCAGCCACCAGTCTGCTGACATATACATGGCTTTTTGTGGTGCGCCAGCACATTTAATGGGCATCGGCGGCTGCGTAAATAAAGCACGGCCTTGACGTAAGTTCTGCACTAACTGCCAAGTATAGGGCGCTAACTCCAACATATAGTTTGAGGTGACGCCGTTTTGCCCTAAGCTTTCACGCAACCCTTTAATGGCATCCCAATGCAGCTTTAAGCCTGGGCACACGATCAAGGTGCGATACGCCAATTGGCGACCATCTTCTAAAACAATAGTATTTTGTTCAGGCAAAAACCCTGTCACTGCCGCGCGAATCCACTGCGCTTGCTCAGGGATACATTGCACCATAGGCCGCTCAGTTTGTGAGCGCGTAAACACACCCGCACCCACCATCGTCCAGCCTGGCTGATAATAATGCTGCTCACTGGGCTCCACGACCCCAATGCGTAATGCGGGGTTGCGACTGAGCAAGCTGGCCGTCACCGTACAGCCTGCAGCGCCACCGCCCACCACTAAGACATCATAGGGATGACTTTGCGCTGAGTGCGTTGGATTAGGGATCTGCACTTGCTCAGTGCTGCGTTGCTGCAAGCGCGGCAATAGACCACTGAGGTCATAACCTGCAACCTGCGCCGCTTCAATAATAGCGTTAGGCGCTAAATGGTGTGCTTCGCTGAGCGCCCACAAACTGGAGGAACGTGTGCCTGTGCGGCAAAAGGCTAAAACAGGGCCTTTGACTTGCGCTAAAAGTTGCGCAAAGTCACTGATATTCTCATCCTGAATTTGCCCCGCCACGACCGGTAAATGATGGTACTCCAGGCCTGAAGCGTGTGCTGCCGCAGCCAATTGCGCGCTGCTCGGTTGACCTTCACCCTCTTCATCAGGACGGTTATTAATCACTGTCAGAAAGCCCGACGAAGCAACGTCAGCCATATCTGCAGGTTGTATTTGCCCAATAACAGATAGGAAGGGCGTGAGTTTTTTGACTGCTTCCATCGGTACTTCTCCTTAACTACAGCGCATTGAGTGGAATTTTCAAATAGCGTACACCGTTATCTTCTGCCGGTGGAAGATCACCTGCACGCATATTGATTTGCACCGAAGGCAATATCAAAGTGGGCATAGACAATGTGGCATCACGCGCCGTACGCATGGCAACAAACTCATCCACTGTCACACCTGGGTGCACGTGAATATTGTGTTCGCGCTCAGCGGCTACTGTGGTTTCATTGCAATATTCTTCGCGGTCAGGTGCCTTATAGTCATGGCACATAAACATGCGCGTCTCATCCGGCAGCTCAAATAGACGCTGGATAGAAGCAAATAAAGTGGCCGCATCACCACCGGGGAAATCACACCGCGCGGTACCGTAATCCGGCATAAATAAGGTGTCGCCAACAAATACGGCATCCCCAATCACATAGCTCAAGCAAGCTGGTGTATGCCCAGGTGTATGCATCACACTGATGGTTAAACCACCAAAGGTTAAGGTGTCACCCTCACTCAGCAATCGATCAAATTGGCTGCCATCCGTCACAAATGACTTCTCAACGTTAAACAATTCACCAAAGATTTTTTGTACAGTCGTGATCGCTGAACCAATAGCCAACTGGCCGCCCAATTGCTGCTTTAAATACGGAGCGGCAGAAAGATGGTCAGCATGCACATGCGTTTCCAAGATCCACTCAACATCCAACTTATGCTCACGTACAAAAGCAACGATTTTTTCTGCACTTTCAGTTTTTGTACGGCCTGAAGCAGCATCATAATCAAGCACCGAATCAATAATGACACAGGCGGATGAGTCAGGATCTTGCACAACATAACTGTAGGTGTAGGTGGCGGGGTCAAAAAAACTTGTCACTGCAGGTTGCATAATACCGTCCTCACAAACAGATCAAATAAACAGTCCTTTGATCATACACAATAAAATAGAATATGCTTATAACAATTAGACATATACTATTAAAACACAACGCTCAGATAGCAAAAAGGCACCCTTAAGGTGCCTTAATCACTCAAATCACACGAGTGTTATTTCTTATCACAGCCTTTTTTACAAGCCGTATTAATTCCTAAAATACTGTAGAGCGGGCATAAGCCTAATGAGCCGGTCAGGAGAGGTACAACACCTAACCAACCCCATACGCCAATGGTGCCTGCCAACGTCAAACCAATCAGCACGATACCAACCAGAATACGTAGGCCACGATCAATTGTTCCCATATTGCTTTTCATAATGATTCCCCATTGTTACTTTTAGGATAGAACATTACTAGCATACTATATAAAAACGTAAATTGTTTGCAATCAACGTATTATTTGCGCATCCGCCACACTTTATTGCTGCTGATCTGCAGGGCAATAGAGCTTGTACAAGGTTTCAATAATGGCTAATGCCGGCGCACTGCTGATGCTGTAATAAATCTGCCGCCCATCACGACGCGTATCCACTAAACCTTCGCGGCGCAGCACTCCTAACTGCTGAGATAAAGTGGGCTGCACTATACTTAAGCGCTCTTCAAGCTCACCCACATTCATCTCGCCATGGACCAGCTGGCACAACAGCAGCAGTCTATCTGGATTACCCAGCGCTTTTAATAGCTGCCCTGCACCTGCCGCATTGTCACGCAGTTGTTCGATATCAATTAAAACAGCTGAGTCATTCATTTCTACACCCTAAACCAAGTCATAGCGTCAAAAGGGTATGACCAGTCCACCAGACCGTGCATATCCCTATTATTGCGCTCGTTATTAGAAGAGTATATTACCCTGCTCACAGCATTATCGAAACGGCACATATAAATATAAGGTTAGATTAGGTGTAATAAATGCTCTAGCCTGACGCATGCCTCACAATCGCTGTAATAAAAGCCATACCCATCCACATAAAAATCTAGACGTCGCTTTTTTCCGGCACCACACACGCCCAGAGCAATCCCCAGAATAATGCGCCCGCACCCAGCCAGAACGCGCCGTGTAAAGTGCCATTGGCGGCCAGCCATTGTGAAGTGAGCCAAGGCCCTGCCAGTTGTGTAAAACCATATAGAGCCACCAGACCCGCAGATAAACGTGGCCCCTGATGCGGATGCAAGGTGCGCGCTAAACGCTGAGTTAACAGCAC
>JAAZJF010000246.1 GCA_012800475.1 Gammaproteobacteria bacterium | reverse complement strand
GTGCCATCTAAATTAATTGTGGCCTTAACTTGGGTCTCAAGTGTATTACGTTCAACACTAACCTTACGCTCGGTCATGACTTACTCCACCGCTAAAAGCCGCATAATACGGCCGAGTTGTTTCGTTAATTGCTTATTATAGGCCTGCAACGGCTATGACTGCTACCGATAGAGGTTATTGAACGGTACACTAACTGATCTATTGTAGGAGATTAGGCATGCCTGTTTACTTTGAAAACGCTACACAACCCAGCGCGCAAGACCTTGCTGACCTCGATAAAATCTATGCTGACGCACCCGACTGGTTAATCCAGCCTTTTGCTGATGGCGCGGCACTGATTGCGCACGGTCTACAGCACTCTACTTTAGTCACGGGGCGCTTTAATAGCCGCTTACTCGGTGCTGCTTTATTAGATAAACAAGCCGACTTTTGGCTCTTGAGCCATGTGTGTGTACGCGAACTGACCCGTAACCGTGGTGTCGCACGTCGCATCGTGGAAGAAGCCACGCGCTTAGCTGATGAAGCCGGACAGCGCTTGCATGTAGTGATTCCTGCTGATCAGCCTGAGCTACTGGCACTGGCGCGCGCGAAATCACTCATTATTGCAGCACCTTAAGCAACTGTGTTGTGATCGATCTGTCTGCTCAATAGCTGGCACTTTTGTTTATTTCCCATAAGGAATCGGTCTGTGAAATCTTTCGGTAAACTTATCGGTCTTGTGTTTCTAGGTCTGCTGCTCTTGCTGGTTGCAGGTGGCTTTGCCTTGACGCATTTTTTCGACCCTAACGACTATAAAGATGAAATCCGCCAGCTTGCACGCAAGCATGCCAACCTTGAGCTGGAGCTTAACGGTGATATTGGCTGGAGTTTATTCCCATGGTTGGGCCTGGAAATCACCGATGCCAAAGTTGCCAGCGCGGACACGCCGAACGAGCCCTTTGCCGATCTACGTTTGCTGGGTTTATCCGTGCAAGTATTACCGCTGCTGCGCAAAGATATTCAAATGAGCGATATCCGCATCGATGGTTTAAGCCTCAACTTACACCGCGATGCACAAGGACAGAGCAACTGGGAACATATCGGGCGACCTGCTGCACCAACACCCGCACAAACCAGTGACACAGCAAGCCCAGACAGCCCAGCACCCACCACCACTGAAGTGCAGATCAAAAACTCTGACAAACGCCTGAAGCTTGATATCAATAGCTTAATCGTCAACGGCGCACGGATTGATTATCACGACGAACAAAGCGGGCAACAATTTAATTTAGAAAGCGTACAACTGACCACAGGTGCCATCCGCGAAACTCAGCCTATTGCGCTAAAATTGTCAGGCTTTTTTGGTAACGCCACACCCTTAATTCGTGCCCGTATTGAATTAACCAGTAAAGCCAGCATCGATCCCGTTGCTCAGCGTTACGCTTTGGATAATCTCAAATTGTCGGGTGAAATTGCTGGCGAGCCACTCAAAACTAAAACGGCTAATTTCACCGCGCGCGGCAACCTACTTTATGATCAAGCCGCCCAACAAGCCCATTGGAATGACCTCAAGCTTTCTGTCAACCAACTCAAAGCCCTCGGGGAATTGCATGTCACTGAGTTGGATCAAGAGGCACAACTTAAAGGTGCGCTATCGATTGCTGCGGTCAATCTGGGTGAGTTTCTCAGCGGTGTTGGGATTGATATGCCTGAGATGGCCGATAAAAAGGCGCTCAATCATTTCGAGCTGAGCACGCGCTTACAGGGTACACAAAACAGTCTTATGTTCGATGAGATGGCGCTCAGCCTTGACCAAACCGCCTTCACTGGCAGTGCAGGTATTAAAGACCTTGCCCGCTCGTCGCTGTATGCACATCTAAGCGCTGATCAATTGGATGCCGACCGCTACTTGCCCGCAGCAACTGCAAAAGCCACCACCGAGCGCCAAGCAGAAGTTAAACAACAAAAGACCAAAGCAGGCAGCACAGGCACAACAAGTTTACCTGAGACCCCCTCCAACAATGCGTGGAGCACCGATAAAGTCCTACCCATTGAACAACTAGCACAGGTCAATGCCGATATTGATGTCGCCTTTAATGAGCTGACGCTCAATAAGTTTCCTATCACGCAAGCGCAATTTAAACTGCTGGCTAAAAACGGCAAACTCACTTTAAACACCTTGCAAGGCGGTTTATATAAAGGCGAATTTAAGGCCAGCGGCAGCCTCGACACCACAGCTTCGCAACCCTTAATCGCATTGAAGTTGATGACTCGCAATATGCCAGTTGAAAAGATTCAACGCACCCTTGAGCAAGAGGTCACCATGAGTGGTTTACTCGACCTCAACACCGACCTCAACACTCGCGGTAATAGCGAGCAGGCGTGGATAGAACAACTCAATGGCACCTTAAACTTTGCAGTACACAATGGCGTACTGCCGGATGCGAACTTAGAGCGCCAACTATGTATTGGTATTGCCACCCTCAACCGGAAAAAACTCGGTCCCGACACGGGCAGTAAAGATACACGCTTTAACGATCTGCGCGGCACTCTCAATATCCGCAACGGCCGCGCGCATAATCCTGATTTACGCGTTGCTATTCCAGGCTTAAGTGTCAAAGGTAAAGGCGATATCGATTTACGCGTACTGAGCTTAGATTATTACGCGGGGATTATTATCGAAGGCGATACCCATCCCATGCCCGATCCCGCCTGCCAAGTGAATAAGCGTTTCGTGGGTATCGAATGGCCCGTGCGTTGCCGTGGTCCGCTGGAGTTGGGAGCTAAAGCCTGCCGTATTGATCAGGACGGTTTAGGTAAAGTTGCCGCAACCTTAGCCGGTGAGAAGCTCACCGAAAAAATCAATGAAAAACTCGGCGATAAAGTCAGCCCTGAACTCAAGGATGCACTGAAGGGGCTGTTTAAGCGATGAAGCCTGAAGCCTTTGGCCCAGCAGTGGTGACTTGGTACCAAGCCCACGGCCGTAAAGATCTACCTTGGCAGCACGATGTCACGCCCTATCGAGTGTGGATCTCAGAAATTATGCTGCAGCAAACTCAAGTCAGCACCGTTTTGGGTTATTTTGCGCGCTTTATGCAGGCCTTACCCACAGTGCAGGATCTAGCCGCAGCGCCGTTAGATGAGGTGCTGCACCTGTGGACGGGGCTGGGCTATTACACCCGTGCACGTAATTTACATAAAACGGCACAGCTCGTATGCGACAGCTATAACGGAGAGTTTCCCCGCAGCGCTGAGGCTTTAGCCACATTACCCGGCATTGGCCCTTCTACAGCGGGTGCTATAGCCAGTTTGAGTATGGGCCTGCGCGCGCCGATTCTGGATGGCAACGTGAAACGTGTGTTAGCACGTTACAGCGCCGAAACCAGTTACCCTGGCAGTACAGCGGCAACAAAACGCCTGTGGCAGCTGGCAGAATTACTCACACCACAACAGGATGTAGCGCACTACACCCAAGCCATGATGGATCTTGGTGCCACTTTATGTACGCGCAAACAGCCTGCATGTGAGCGCTGTCCTGTGACTACAGGCTGCTTGGCTTACGCAACTGACCAACAACAACTGCTGCCTGTGCCGCGTCCACGTAAAGAGGTGCCTGTCAGACGCATCACCATGCCCATCCTGACCAATCAAGACAATGCCATTCTATTGCAACAACGCCCTGCAGAAGGCATTTGGGGCGGCCTTTGGAGCTTGCCTGAGTTGAGCGATATCCAAGGGCTAACGACCTTATTGCATCAGCATCAACTCCACAGCCAAGAGCAACAGCGCCTTGAACCGCTACGCCACACCTTCAGCCACTTTCATTTAGATATCGAACCCTGGCTGATCCAAGTCCACAGCAGTGCGCCGCTTGGCGTAGCCGAAAGCAATTGGCTCTGGTATAACCCCAGTAATCCACCGCGCTTAGGTCTTGCAGCCCCCATCAAAGGGCTCATTGAGCGCGCACTCATTCAGCTACCACTGGAGATTTAAGATGACCCGTATGGTTATGTGCCGTAAACACAAACAAGAACTCGCAGGCCTCGCACGCGCACCCTTTCCTGGCAGCAAGGGCGAAGACATCTATAACAATATTTCTCAGCAAGCGTGGAATGAGTGGCAAGCCCACCAAACCATGCTGATTAACGAACGCCACCTCAATATGATGGACGCTGACGACCGCAAGTTTATTATGGAAGAAATGGGTAAATTCTTTGCCGGTGAAGACTTTGCACAGGCCGAAGGTTATGTGCCGCCCAGCGAATAATAAAGTATTTTCACAAAGTTACTTGACGGCAGGCTAAAAAATCTGTTTAATAGCCGCCGTTGAGCCCGGATAGCTCAGTCGGTAGAGCAGAGGATTGAAAATCCTCGTGTCGGCGGTTCGATTCCGTCTCCGGGCACCATATTTTAAAAACTCATTCAGCTTTGAATGAGTTTTTTTTTGCCTAAATTTTAACATCACACAAGCACGCTATTATTTATAGGGTTATAGTGACTCGCATTAGAGTATCTCTATTGATGCTCAAGCCATATACAATGTGATTCACTTCTTATGCTCAATACCCCACTCATGACGCCTCACCGCTCACCCTTAAAATATATTGTTGTGTATCTACTGTTAGTCATAGGCACAGTGCTGGGTTATTTAGGCTGGCAGACACTCAGTACACCCACTCCAGCCTATACAGGCGCCTTACTCTTGAGCTTGAGCCTATTTGCAGGACTCTCTACTGTGTACTGGTGTGTTGCGCTATGGCGTCATAGCGCGCAGTCAAAGCAACAGCACGTCAGTGCACAACTTGATGCAGAACGCCTGAAACTGGCGTTAGAAGCAGCCAATCAAGGGCTCTGGGATTGGGATTTACGCCAGTCTCAAACCATATTCTTTTCTAGTGCTTATTGCGCCACGCTAGGTTACAGCCCAACAGAGTTTGGTAATAATCAACAGGCTTGGAAAAACCGTCTGCACCCAGAAGAGCGCGAGCTTATCCTACGCAACGTCACAACCTTTCTCGCTGACAGCCACGAGGATTATGACAGCACCTATCGCATGCAGCACAAAGACGGTGATTATCGCTGGATACGCTCACGCGGACGCCTGATTAAGGATGCCACAGGTGCACCAGAGCGCTTTATTGGTGTCGCCCACGACATCACCACACAACGCGGTGCACAAGAGCGCTTAAAACAAGCCAAAGCCGTATTTGAAATCACCCATGAAGGGGTGTTGATTACCGATCACAACAACATTGTTGTGCATATTAACCCCGCTTTCACGCAGATTACTGGCTATAACCTTGAGGATGTATTGGGGCAAACGCCAAGCATGTTTAAGTCTGGTCGACATAAAGCTGATTTTTATCAAGCATTATGGACCAGCCTTGAAACCACAGATGAATGGAGTGGTGAAGTTTGGAATCGACGCAAAAACGGTGAAATTCTTCCCCAATACCAAACCATTCGCTCAATCCGTGATGAAAACGGCTTAATCTCACACAACGTGGCTGTGTTCTCAGATATATCACTATTAAAAAGCTCACAATCGGAACTCAATCACCTTGCACGTCACGATCCATTAACCGGATTAGCCAATCGCGCACAACTTTACGAGCGACTCACCCAGACGTTACATAAATCACTTGAGCAAGGGAAAAACAGTACCTTATTTTTAATCGATTTAGACCACTTTAAAACCATTAACGAAAGCTTAGGCCACAGCGTTGGCGATCAAGTACTGCAAAGCATCGCGCAACGTATCACTGGCATCATTGATCAAAAAAAATGCACGCTGGCACGCATTGGTGGTGATGAGTTTGTGGTGATTTGTGAAAGTACGCATAATCCAGCAGAAGCGGCGACTATGGCCCAAGCGCTGATTCAAGCCAGTAAACAGCCCTTTATGCTCAATAACAATGAGCTGTTTATCAGCGCCAGTGTGGGTGTTTGCCTGTTTCCAGAATCGGGACAAACTGTTGAAGAGATTATGCGCAATGCTGATTCTGCTTTAAGTAAAGCCAAAGACAGCGGTCGCGATACCTTTGCTTTTTACTCAAGCGAAATGACCGAACAAGCCTTCCAACGGATCTCGGTGGGCAGTGAGCTGCGCCATGCTTTAGAGTCGGATGGACTGACGGTCTATTACCAGCCTGTCTATGAGATGCAGACACTGCAATTATCCGGTTGCGAAGCGTTGGTACGCTGGAATCATCCACAACGCGGCCTCGTATCGCCGGCTGAGTTTATTCCCATTGCCGAAGAGCTAGGCCTGATCGGTGCCATTGACGAATGGGTACTGCAGCGCGCTTGCGAGCAAATGTATATTTGGCAAACACAGGGCCAGCAACTGGACTTTATCGCCGTCAATCTCTCCAGCCGCTCACTGTCCAATCAGCAGCTAACACAGACTGTAGCCGCCACCTTAGAACGCACTGGTATCGAGCCTCAGCATCTGGAGTTGGAAGTCACAGAAAGCGCGGTTATGGAAAACCCAACCCATGCTGATGCCACATTAAAAGAGCTGCAAGCCTTGGGTATACGCTTAGCGATTGATGATTTTGGCACAGGCTATTCTTCTTTATCACGCTTAAAATCTTTGCCTGTACATAAGCTTAAAATTGATCAAAGCTTTGTAAAAAATCTACCCAGTGATGTCGAAGATATTGCCATCGTGCGCGCCATTTTAGCGCTGGGTAAAAGTATCGGCTTGCAAGTACAAGCCGAAGGGATTGAAACTGAAGCGCATCTGCACTTTTTACAAGAACAACAATGCCCGCTAGGCCAAGGCTATTGGTTTAGTCGTCCCCTACCTACAGCTGATTTTTCTCAGCTATTAGCCACTGAGTTCAGAAAAAACCCAAATTAAAGCGTGGCAAAACTTAAAAAGAACATCATAAAAAAAGGGGCAGCCACGGTTAGAATTAAACCACTGATAATCGCGGTCGGGACATATTCGTAATTGCAGGCTTTGCGCACAAACGGCAGTGTCGTATCCATCGCTGTTGCAGCACACACACCAATACTGCTGTTGGCATATCGCCCGCCCAGCAAAAACACCACAGTTAAGCCAATCAGTTCGCGCATTAAATCATTGAGCAACGCCACACTGCCGTAGGCTTCACCCAAATACTGCCCTGCCAGCGCACCGGACAAACTAAACCAGCCAAAACCTGTGCTCAATGCCAAAGCAATCGCCCACTGCTCACCGGTTACCCAGCTGATTAAGATACCCGCCAGCATTGAACCCAGCATCACCAGAGCGGGTATCACCAACACCCGCGGCGCCAGCCATGAGCGGTTAATCGCCACCTGAGCCAGATCAATACCGATGAGCAGCAACAAAATATACAACCAATAGGAAATATTAAAAGCGACCGCGCCGACTGGGTTGTCATGCCATTGTAAACGGTAAAAAAACGCGCCCAACAGCACTAAACTAAAGGCAATTAGGCATTCTTTAATGGGATACCACAGCGCCGCCCACGAACTGCGCTCCGTATCTGCCAACTGGCGCTGGCGATTCAAAGGCATAATCAACACAAAAACAATGGCACTGATCGTAAAGGCATAGAGCGCAGCATGCTTAAGGATACTTAAGCCGGCAGCTAACGAACTGAAAGCTTCGCCTGACTCCAAGCCAATCACAAACAGAATCACCCAAACCACCGGCGTAATCCCTGTAACAGCCTGACGTATCAGAGGTTTTGCCAGCATTTTACCTAAGCCATAACCGCCGATTAAAAACAGTAAAATAGGTATAACCGACGCCAAAATATTGTAAAAAACAGCAGCCACTGACAGCCTCTTTAAGATCTTGAGATCATGCATAGAAGGAAAAAACGGGCACCAGTTTAGTGCATTCCCCACCAGAAAGGGGCGTGCTGTATGCAGGCTTAAAAATCACCCCACAACTGCTGCGCTACACTTAAGGCCACAACAGGGGCTGTTTCTGTACGCAAAACCCGTGGACCTAAACGCGCAGGCTGAAAACCATATTCAGCCGCTTGCGCCACCTCGCCTTCAGTTAAGCCACCCTCTGGACCAATCAAAAAGGCCAAAGTATGCGGCGTGGCATGTTGAGTTAAAGATTGCGCAACCGGGTGCAGCACTAACTTCAAATCAGCCTGCACGCTCGCCTGCCAGTCTTTGAGCAACTGCGGTGCATGAATCACTGGCACCTTGGAGCGGCCACACTGCTCGCAGGCACTGATGGCAATCTGCTGCCAATGCTCTAAACGTTTCTGCGCGCGCTCGTCATTGAGCCGCACCTCACAGCGCTCGGTAAATAAGGGGGTGATCTGTGCCACGCCCAGTTCAGTGGCTTTTTGGATCGCCCAATCCATACGCTCGCCACGCGACAAACCTTGCCCTAAGTGAATGCTGAGTTTTGATTCAGGCAAACCTGGCACGTGCTCGCGCAACTCCACCTGTACGGCTTTTTTCGTCACGCTGGTCAGTTCGCCACGAAACTCATCGCCGCTACCATCAAATAACTGCACCGCAGCGCCAACGCTTAAACGCAGGACACGGCTAAGGTAATGCGCTTGCGCCTCAGGCACATCCAGCACACCCAGCGCCAATGGCGCAGCAACAAAAAAACGCGGTAGCGACATCTCGAAACTCCAGACATAAAAAACCACGCTATGGTGCGTGGTTTTTCACAGAGCGTCTAGCCGTTAATCGCGCGTCGCGATATCAATACCAGCCGTGGCCACTTCAGCCAACCAATGGATCTGCTCAGGCGTGATGACATAAGGCGGAATAAAATACACAACGTTGCCCAATGGACGCAGCAAAGCGCCTTGCGACATCGCATATTCATAGACTTTTAAACCCCGACGCTCTTGCCAAGCAAAGGGCTCTTTAGTGGCTTTATCTTTGACCATTTCAATGGCTAAGATCATGCCGGTTTGCCGCACTTCAGCCACATGCGGATGCTCGTGCAAATGCGCGGTCGCATCGGCCATATGCTGAGCGAGAACTTTGTTTTTCTCGATCACATTGTCTTCAGCAAAAATATCTAAAGTCGCTAAAGCGGCAGCGCAGGCTAATGGGTTACCGGTATAGGTATGCGAGTGTAAAAACGCACGCATGGTGTCATATTCAGCATAAAAGGCTTGATAGACTTGATCGGTCGTTAAAATGGCCGCCATGGGCAAATAACCGCCGGTTAAGGCTTTGGATAACACAATAAAATCTGGCGTAATATGCGCTTGCTCACAGGCAAACATGGTGCCCGTGCGCCCAAAGCCCATGGCAATTTCATCTAAAATTAAATGCACACCATAGTGATCACAGGCTTCGCGCAATAATGTTAGATACACCGGATGGTACATACGCATCCCGCCCGCACCTTGCACCAACGGCTCAAGAATCACCGCAGATAACTCATGATGATGCTGCTCTAAGGTTTGACGCATATGCTCAAACATCAGACGCGAATGCGCTTCCCAGCTCACCCCTTCAGGGCGGTGATAGCAATCTGGACTGGGCACTTTAATGCAGTCCATCAGCAACGCTTTATACGTCTCAGTGTACAAAGCGACATCACCAACCGCCAAAGTCGCTAAGGTTTCACCGTGGTAGCCATTGGTGATAGTGGCAAAGCGTTTTTTGTGTGGCTGATCATGATTGAGCCAATAGTGATGGCTCATTTTCAGCGCAACTTCAATACCCGACGAGCCATTATCCGCATAAAACACGCGGTCTAAACCCGCGGGTGTCATCGCCACTAAGCGCTCGGATAACTCAATCACCGGAGCATGACTAAAACCTGCCAGCATCACATGTTCAAGCTGGTCAAGCTGCTGCTTAATACGCTCATTGATACGTGGATTGCAGTGGCCAAAAATATTCGTCCACCACGAACTCACAGCATCTAAATAACGGTTACCGTCAAAATCCTCCAGCCAAATACCTTCAGCACGGCGAATGGGTACGATCGGTAAACTCTCGTGGT
>JAAZJF010000245.1 GCA_012800475.1 Gammaproteobacteria bacterium | reverse complement strand
TGCTCCACAGACTGCTCAATGCCGATAATCAGATCCACGCGACCGCTGTGCACTTCGGCTAACGCCTGATCACCTTGAGCCGCGACCTGCTTAATCTGCACTTGCGCTACGCGTGCTAAACGCTGCACAAATTCAGTGCTTAATTGGCGCAGTGCGATACGCTGTGCATCATCCTGCTGCGCAGCATCCTGCGGTTGCGCAATATAGTTGGCTGCAACCAGTCGCTGACACATAGGCTGCTCAATGGCATGGGCTGATGCGCTATAGCTGCACGCAGCAGCTATAGCGCAGATGATCAATCGCCTTCTCATAACGCTCCACTGCATTCGCTGAACTTATCAAAGCCCTATATTAACGCTTATTAAGCACCTCAGCGTGACTGCCAGCCATGCAATCAAGCTATATTGACCATAACGACACGTCTAAGGTACAAAAATAATCAGCAGGCACAAAAAAGCCCGCTATAAAGCGGGCTTTTTCACAACAACACCTTTTACAGTGCTTTGTCTAACTCAGGTACAGCTTCGAATAAATCCGCAACTAAACCGTAATCAGCCACTTGGAAAATAGGTGCGTCTTCATCTTTGTTGATCGCAACGATCACTTTAGAATCTTTCATACCAGCCAAGTGCTGAATTGCACCGGAAATACCTACAGCGATATACAACTGCGGCGCAACAATTTTACCTGTTTGGCCGACTTGCATATCGTTAGGTACAAAGCCTGCGTCAACTGCAGCGCGCGAAGCACCGACAGCAGCGCCCAGCTTATCCGCTACGCTATACAGCATTTCAAAGTTGTCGCCATTTTGCATACCGCGACCGCCAGATACGACGATTTTCGCAGCGGTCAGCTCAGGACGATCTGATTTCGCCAGTTCTTCACCAACAAACGCAGAAATACCCGCATCACCACCTGCTGAAACAGTTTCAACGCTAGCAGAACCACCTTCAGCGGCCACAGCATCAAAGCCAGTACCACGTACAGTGATCACTTTAATTGCAGCACTCGACTGAACAGTCGCGATAGCGTTACCCGCATAGATTGGACGCTTAAATGTATCAGCGCTGTCGACTGCGATAATTTCTGAGATCTGATCAACGTCTAATAATGCCGCAACGCGTGGCAGAATGTTCTTACCGTTGGTCGTCGCAGACGCAAGAATGTGCGTGTACGCTTGACCCAGCTCAGCAATCAGCGGTGCAACGTTTTCAGGAAGCTGGTGCTCAAAAGCTGCGTTATCAGCAGATAACACTTTGCTCACGCCTTCAACTTTTGCAGCTGCTTCAGCAACAGCAGCGGATCCAGCGCCTGCAACCAGTACGTGAATTTCGCCACCAATAGCCTTGGCCGCCGCAACGGTGTTCAGGGTTGCAGCACCCAGAGCGACGTTAGTGTGCTCAGCAATAACCAAAATAGCCATTAAATTACCTTCGCCTCGTTTTTCAGTTTTTCGACCAGTTCAGCCACATCGCTCACTTTGATACCCGCACTGCGTGTTGCAGGTGCTTCGACTTTCAAAGTTTTAACGGTGGATGCGGTAGAAACGCCTAAAGAATCTGGAGTGATTGTTTCCAACGGCTTTTTCTTTGCTTTCATGATGTTAGGCAGTGATGCGTAACGTGGCTCATTCAAGCGCAGATCCGTGGTCACAATGGCAGGCAAGTTCAGCGTGACAGTCTGTAAACCACCATCAATTTCACGCGTTACATTGACTTTATCGCCAGCCACTTCGACTTTAGAAGCAAAAGTACCTTGTGCATAACCTGTTAATGCACCCAGCATTTGACCTGTTTGGTTGTTATCACTGTCAATGGCTTGTTTACCCAGCATCACCAACTGTGGCTGCTCTTGATCAACAACAGCTTTGAGCAGCTTGGCAACCGCTAACGAACTGAGCTCCTCTGCAGTTTCAACCAAAATGGCTCGGTCCGCACCTAAAGCTAGCGCTGTGCGCAATTGCTCTTGTGCAGTAGCAGGACCAATACACACTGCAACAACTTCAGTTGCAATACCTTTTTCCTTTAAGCGGATGGCTTCTTCAACACCAATTTCGCAGAAAGGGTTCATAGACATTTTAACGTTGGCGAGATCAACGCCAGTGTTGTCCGCTTTAACGCGAACCTTCACGTTATAGTCAACCACTCGCTTGACAGCTACTAGAACCTTCATGGTTTCCTCGTTATCCCGGGTGAATAAATAATATTGCCAAGTCAACCTCGGCCTAAATGATGTGCTAGCTCGAATATATAACTAACTCATCTAATAAGTACACATCTTTTGTTATCTTGAACGTAACGTCCAAATGGGTCAAGACACGAACAGACCATTTTAAATAGGCTGTTTGGGAGTATTCTAACAGGCTGTGGAAAAATTCAAACGCTCGTTTGCATTGGAAGACAGTGCCGTGATAGATATAATGCACAAAAACAATCACTATACATGTGAAAAATTCACGCCTTAAAAATAAAACAATGAACAACGTGTGCAGGAGATAGCTTGTGGAACGCGAATTTATGGAATTCGATGTCGTCATCGTAGGTGCAGGCCCGTCAGGCCTTTCAGCCGCATGTCGACTCAAACAAAAGGC
>JAAZJF010000004.1 GCA_012800475.1 Gammaproteobacteria bacterium | reverse complement strand
GCTTAAATTGATGCCACTCGCCATTGCGCCAGGTTTGCAGCATGTTTTTACGCCAACGGCGAATCGCTACGGGAATCACTTGATCGACTGCGGGATGCCAGCGCGGAATTTCCGCAAAGCCCTCTTCAACCACCCAATCAAAACGTATTTTAGAGTTTGCACGCAGCGCATCAGTCAGCGCAGGCAAGGTATGAATAATATCGCCCAATGACGATGTTTTAATTAACAGTACACGCACTAGATTGAAAACTCTTGCAGCGAAAGAGGGGTGCCCACTAAATCAGTTAACGCATCGATCACCAGTGCAGGTTGCAGTAACCGCAGGCAATCGTAATGACCAAAACGACAGGTGCGATCAAAGCATGGGCTGCACTCAATACCGGTGCGCACCATAGCCACTTGATCTGCTAACGGCGGTGTAAACTCGGGCGATGTTGAGCCGTATACTGCGACCAGCGGTAAATTTAGCGCGGCGGCCACATGCATTAAGCCTGAGTCATTGGAGACCACAGCCGTGGCACATGACATCAAATCAATGGCTTGCGCCAGCGAGGTTTCACCGGCGAGGTTGTACACTTCTTCGCGTAAACCTGGGATCAACGCATCACGAATGTCTTCGCCGCCTGGATGATCGCTTTTTGAGCCAAAAATCCACACTTGCCAGCCTTCACGGATTTTAGCTTCAGCCACCTGCGCGTAATGCTGCGCTGGCCAGCGCTTGGCATCACCAAACTCAGCACCCGGGCATAAAGCCAATACCGGACGATCGCCCACCTCCAGCGCAAAGGCGCTTAAGGCATGCTCGCGCTCAGCTTGATCAATGTCTAAATGGGGTCGCGGATAAGGCTGGGGTAACTCCGTACCCGCTGGATAAGCCAAAGCCATAAAGCGCTCAATCATCAAGGGATAGCGCTCTTTATCCAGCACACGTAAATCATTGAGCAGACCGTAGCGCATTTCGCCTTTCCAGCCAGTGCGCACAGGAATACCGGCAAAAAAGGGTGTTAAAGCTGACTTGAGCGAGTTAGGCAATAAGATCGCCTGATCATATTGCCCCTTCAACTGCTTACCGATTTTACGGCGCGCAGCCAAATCCAGCACGCCATGCCCAAGCGGAAAGCTCAAAGCGCGGCGCACTTGCGGCATGCGTTCTAAAATAGGCCGGCTCCAGTCCGGCGCTAACACATCAATGTTGCAATCAGGGTGTTGTTGCTGCAAACAAATAAACAATGTCTGCGCCATCACCATGTCGCCGACCCAGCTTGGGCCAATAATCAATATATTCATAATGCAGAGTTTCAAGCATCTAAGTAGGTGCGGCAAGTATCAGCAGAAAAAATGCTCACACTTGCGTATATTTTACTCTTTACGGACACGAAACCATGCAGCGTAGAGCGCGGGCAGGAATAACAAAGTCAACACCGTTGCAACGGTTAAGCCACCCATAATTGCCACAGCCATCGGACCAAAGAACACGCTACGTGACAATGGAATCATAGCCAATACAGCAGCCAAAGCCGTCAGAATGATGGGTCGGAAACGTCGCACCGTTGCATCAATAACAGCCTGCCAAGGTGTGTGCCCAATTGCGATATCGGTTTCAATTTGATCGACCAATATCACTGAGTTGCGCATAATCATACCTGATAACGCGATGGTTCCGAGCATGGCAACAAAACCAAAGGGCTGATTAAAGAGTAATAAAAAGGCCGTGACACCAATAAGTCCCAATGGCGCAGTTAAAAACACCAGCGCTGAGCGAGAAAAACTGCGCAACTGAATCATCAGTAAGGTCAGCACCACCATTAAAAATATGGGCACACCTGCCACCACAGAACGCTGGCCACGTCCTGAATCCTCAATCGTACCGCCCTCTTCCAGCAAATAACCGCTGGGCAGTGCATCACGTACCGTTTGCAAGTGCGGCATAATATCCTGCATCACATCCACGGCTTGGCGTTTGCCATAAATATCGCCACGCACGGTCACCGTAGGTAAACGGTTACGGTGCCAAATCACTCCTTCTTCAAAACCGTACTCAAGATTGGCCACTTGCGATAAAGAAATACTGGTGCCGTATTCGGTTGGAATCGCTAAGCTGCCCAAGCTGGCTAAATCTTCACGATCGGTCAAAGTACCGCGCTGCAAAATCTCAATCAGTTCATTGCCCTCGCGAAACTGGCCCACACTGGCGCCCGACAAAGCACCACGCAAAAAGTCCGAGACACTGGCCGTACTTACACCCATGGCGCGCGCACGATCTTGATCAATCTGCAAACGCACGACTTTGCTCGGCTCTTCCCAATCTAAATGCACATTACTGACATGCGGGTTTTCACGCACCACCGCTGCCACTTGACGCGCCAACTGCCGTACCTCAGCAATATGCTCGCCTGATACGCGAAACTGCACGGGGTAACCTACGGGTGGGCCATTTTCTAAACGTGTCACGCGCGCTAGCAATTCAGGATATTGCGTTTGCATGGTGTCAATTAACCAAGCACGCACCTCTTCACGCTCTTCAAGGCTGCTGGTAATCATGACTATTTGCGCAAAACTGGTGGCGGGTAGTTGCTGATCCAGCGGTAAGTAAAAGCGCGGCGAACCCGAGCCCACATATGCCACATAGTTTTCAATACCGCTGCGCTCTTTGAGCAATGCCTCGATGCTTTCAACCTGCGCTTGCGTGGCTTTTAATGAAGCACCTTCGGCCAACTTGATATCCAGCAACAACTCCAAACGATTGGAATCAGCAAAGAACTGTTTAGGTACAAAGCGAAAGCTATAGATGGAGCCAGCAAACAGCAGCACTGTCATCAGAATCACTACGGTGCGATGGCTGACACTCCAGGTAATCACTGCGCGAATACGCTGGTACATGGGCGTGGCATAGGGGTCATGCTCGCCCTCTTGGCTGCCATGTTTTGCGGCTTTTAGACGGGCTAAATCAGGTAGCAACTTATCGCCTAAATACGGCACAAACAACACCGCCGCAATCCAAGATACTATCAGCGCAATACCCACCACTTGGAAAATAGAGCGCGTGTACTCACCGACGCTGGACTCAGCCATAGCAATGGGTAAAAAGCCTGCGGCAGTAATCAAGGTGCCGGTCAACATCGGAAAAGCAGTACTGGTCCACGCAAAGCCTGCCGCTTTAACGCGCCCCATACCTTGCTCCATTTTAATGGCCATCATTTCCACTGCGATAATGGCATCATCCACCATTAACCCCAGCGCCAACACCAAGGCGCCCAACGAGATTTTATGCAGACCAATGCCAAAATATTGCATCACGGCAAAGGTCATCGCCAGCACCAATGGAATCGAAAACGCCACCACTAAACCGGTACGAAAACCCAACGAAAAGAAGCACACCACTAAGACAATCAGCAGCGCTTCAATCAACACCTGAACAAACTCACCCACACTTTCTTTAACCGCTGCGGGCTGATCGGAGACTTTGCGCAACTCCATACCCAAAGGCAAAGTCTCTTGCAGGCGCGCAAACTCTGCTTCTAATGCTTTACCCAGTACTAAAATATCACCGCCATCACGCATGGCAACGGCAATGGCTAAGGCATCATCGCCCATAAAACGCACGCGGGGCGCAGCCGGATCATTAAAACCACGGCGCACTTGCGCAATATCACCTAAGCGAAAAGTGCGCTCATCAATGCGAATGGGAAACTCACGGATCTCTTTCACTGTTTCAAAGCGGCCACTGACGCGCAGCTGCACACGGTCTGTTGGTGTCTCAATAAAACCTGTCGCCGACACCGTGTTCTGTTCAGCTAACGCCTGCTGCACCGCCTGCAAAGGCAAACCTAAGCTGGCTAAACGTGTGTTGGATAACTCAATCCAAATTTTCTCATCTTGCAGGCCTAAAATTTCAACTTTGCCGACATCTTTAACTCTTTGTAATTGCAGTTGCACGCGGTCGGCATAGTCTTTGAGCACGGCATAATCAAAGCCCTCACCCGTCAGCGCATAAATATTGCCAAAAGTGGTACCGAACTCATCATTGAAAAATGGCCCTTGCACACCTTGCGGCAACGTATGCTGAATATCGCTGATTTTCTTACGAATCTGATACCACAATTCAGGCACTGCTTTGGCACTTAAAGCATCACCTGCAACAAAGGTCACTTGCGACTCACCTGGACGCGAGAAAGAAATAATCTTTTGAAACTCACCGGTTTCCATCAGTTTCTTTTCAATCCGCTCCGTGACCTGTTGCGCCATCTCCTGCGCAGTAGCACCGGGCCAAACGGTATTAATCACCATCGCTTTAAAAGTAAAAGGCGGGTCTT
>JAAZJF010000036.1 GCA_012800475.1 Gammaproteobacteria bacterium | reverse complement strand
GCCATTAAGCCGACATAACCCATCACTTTCACAAAGCCGGTTGGCAACAATAAGCAAGCAATTAGCGGTGGCAAAAATGTGACTGCCGCCGTTTTTAAGCGCCCCAAGGCGGTGTCAGCAAAGCCAAATAAGTCGCGTAAATAATCAAACAAGCCCAAAGTCACACCCAAAAACGAACTGGCAATGGCCATAAAGGCAAAAGCATTTAAAAAGCGCGCTACTGTATCGGTGGTGACATAACGGTTTAAAGCCATCAGCAACGCACTGACATCGCCATCGGCTGCAATCACTGGAGTAAATTCACTGCGCGGTAGATTGCCCTGCACTGCCAATTGCCATAGCAAATACATAGCCAAGGCTAACAACGAGCCCCATAAAATACTGCGCGCCACAGGCTGAGCCTGCTTGTTGTAATAACTGACTAAACTGGGCACATTGCCATGGAAACCAAACGAAGCTAAACACACAGGTAACGCCGCCCACGCATAGCGCCAATAGCTTGACTCACTTGGCGCTTGGCTATCGAGCAACACTGCAGGGCTGACACTGTGCAACAGCGATCCCGTGGACAGAAAAAAGCTCACCAACATCCCGCTAATCAACAGCGTGGCAAAACGATCCACCACCTTGGTTGACACCCACACTGAAGTCGCCAGTACCGCTAGAAACAATACCGATGACCATTCGCGCGTGACCTCTAACGGCTGCTGCATGAGCAGCCCTGTTAGATGCGTGACACTGTTTTGCGTGAGCCCTCCACCCACAAAAATGTAGGCGTAGGTCAATGAATACAACACAAAAGTCACCGCCAATCCCATGATCAAGCTCCAACCTGGGCCTAATAACTCACGCACCACAGTATGAAAGCTGGCACCGTGCTCAAAATGCAGCGTAGCTTCAAGCAGCATCAAGCCCGACAAGTACATGCTCAGCCACACATACAACAGCACCAGCACTGAGCCGGTAAACCACACGCCTGAGGTCGCTGTCGGATTGGCCAACATGCCAGCACCAATGGCGGTACCAGCAATAATCATCATGCCGCCAAAGCGGGTTGGCGTGTGCTTGCGTAGGGTGTGGGTCATACACAGTCTTATATCAAAGAATCAAGAGCGCTATCTTACGCTAGCGCTGAGCTAAAGTAAGAGACAAAACAACCTGCAATTAGCTCTCACAATACTGATAAAAAACACGCACCTGCCCGACATAGCCTAAGGCTTGCGCTGTATCTTGTAGACGTCGACATAACCCTGGAGGGTCAGTCTGCAAGGCTTGCAGAGGGCGTACTAAATCCACATGCACTTGACCGCTCAAATAATGCAAAGTCACTAAACTACATTGCGCAGCATCGATATCGCCAGCCCAAGCCATGCGTAAATCGGCTAACACCTCACGGCGCAGAGGCAAGTCCTCACACAATAAGGCCAATGAATCATCTTCAGGATCAATATGCACCAAGGCGTTGCTGATATCTTTATCTGAATCAATCAACTGCAAACGCACATATTCAGCAATTTTATGCCCTTCGGACACGCTTAAACGTTCATCCACCTCAATGTGCACATCAATCAAATAACTGCCGCCCATGCGCCGACTGCGCAGCATATGTACCCCACGCACCCCTTCAATATTTTCAATAATGCGCTCAATGGCGCGGGTTGTTTTGGGCTCCATTCCCGTATCAATTAATTCGCGGATCGAAGACCACGCCTGATCCCAGCCAATTTTACCGATCATAAAGGCCACGCCCAGTGCCGCAAAAGCATCCAGATAAGGCACGCCCATTAAGCTACCCGCCACACCAATTAACACCACAATGGATGAAATAGCATCTGAACGGTGATGCCACGCATTGGCAGTTAACAGCCCTGACTTAAACTCGCGGGCAGCGCACATGGTGTATTGATACAGGCCTTCATTGGCAATAATAGAAATAGCCGCAATCAACAGCACGATGGGAGTGGGCTGCAGCAAGGTTTCAGGGCTCAATAAGCGTTGCGCTGAATCCATCACAATGCCCACCGCAGTGGCGATCAATACCACACCCAGTCCTACAGTAAATGCAGTTTCAATGCGAGCATGCCCATAAGGGTGCTCTTTATCCGCGGGTTGATTACTGTATTTAGCAGCAAACCACACCATTAAATCGGTACTTAAATCAGCTAAAGAATGAATACCATCAGCGATTAAAGCATGGGATTGCCCGATCACCCCAAACACCACTTTAAGCACTGTCAGTATCAAGTTAACCAGCGCACCCACGACACTGGTGTTGCGCATAGCCTTATCACGCGCTTGCGCACGTTGCTGAGCATCCATTTAAAAATCTCCTTATGTATCAAAAGCTTACATCGTACTATTAATGTAAAGCCTTAATAAAAATACAGTCAATCCGTGGCTTTTATAGCACTCAAGAGCGCACTCCCTTGAGCATCATGCTAGAACACGCCACTCACTCTTGCAGCTGTGCCAAAATTTCAAATGCGCGTAAACGATCCGTATGCTCATACACATCGCAAGTGAACATCAACTCATCAGCCTGAGTGTGCTGCAGTAAGACTTGCAACTGGTGCGCAATAGTTTCTGGACCACCGATCATGGCCATGCTCAAAAACTCTTTCACGCTATGCTCTTCCTGTGGACTCCACAACTCATGCATGGCATCAACCGCAACGGGCGGGCGCATCAACATATTCTGTCCACGCATTAAGGCTAAAATACGCTGGTATGTGGTGGTCGCTAAAAACTGTGCTCGCTCATCCGTATCTGCCGCAACCAAGGGCACGCCCAGCATCACATAGGGCTCGCTCAATTGTGCCGAAGGTTTGAAATGTTGACGATACAATTCAATCGCCTGCATCATCATACGTGGAGCAAAATGCGAGGCAAAAGCATAGGGCAAGCCCTGTTGCGCAGCCATTTGTGCACTGAACAGGCTCGAACCCAACAGCCAAATCGGCACATGACTGTCCACACCTGGCATGGCAATCACCTGCTGCCCCGGTTGGCGTGGGCCTAAAAAAGCCTGCAATTGAGCAACGTCTGCTGGAAAGTCATCGGCACTACCGTTGCGATCTCGACGCAAAGCGCGTGCCGTAATGGGATCTGTGCCCGGTGCGCGGCCTAAACCCAGATCAATACGTCCAGGATATAACGCCTCTAACGTACCAAATTGTTCGGCAATCACCAGTGGCGCATGGTTGGGTAGCATCACGCCGCCTGAGCCCACGCGAATACGCTGAGTACCCGCCGCAAGGTAGCCGATCAGTACCGAGGTCGCCGAACTGACGATAGCATCCATATTGTGATGCTCAGCCACCCAAAAACGAGTAAAACCTAAAGTTTCAACATGTTGCGCTAAGGCCAACGAGCGTTGCAATGCAGGCGCAGCGCCCTGATCGGTATCTTTACGTGAGGCTAAATCCAATACAGAAAAAGCGACTCGGTGCAGATCATTCATGTGGTGACTCCTCATTTTAGATGGCTCAAGTATCGCGACCGACAGCAGCATCACACAAAGGCTGTGAGAGTGCTACCATAGCGCTCCTTCGACCATAGACAGCCTAGCAAGTGTTATGCAAAAAAAATATTTAGCCGATCAATCTTTGGGGCGCGTGTTATTTAGCATGACCTGGCCGATGCTCTTTGGTGTGATTGCTCTGATGAGTTTTCAGCTGGTGGATAGTATTTTTATCAGCATGCTGGGCATGCAACAACTGGCCGCTCTGGGTTTTACCTTACCATTACAACAGCTATTGATTGGCGTACAAATTGGTATTGGGATTGCTGCAACTGCATTAATTTCTAAAGCTTTGGGTGCTAATGATCCTGAGCGCGCTAAATATATGGGCGGTTTGGTGGCGCTGGCAGGGTGCTGCGTGTCCTTGCTGCTGTGTTTTGTGATCTGGCTGCTGCGCCTGCCTTTACTCTCGGCACTCGGTGCAAGCCCTGAGTTGCTGCCCTTTACTGAAAGCTATTGGCTACCTTGGCTGAGCAGTGCGTGGTTGGGTGCGTTTTTATACTTTGCTAACAGCATCTCGCGCGCCAATGGTGATACCCGTTTACCCGGCTTAATGATGGTGGTCACGAGTATCATTAATATGCTGCTCGACCCGTTGTTTATCTTCACCTTCGGCTGGGGCTTACCCGGTGCCGCTTACGCAACCATTGTGGCCTGCATTCTGGGCTCTAGTATCATGTACTCCAGAATCCTGAAGCGTCAGTGGCTGGGTTTTAACCCCATTAAACTGCCCATCAAACCTGCTTTACGTGAGATTTTTAATACCAGCGCACCGGCCATGCTCAGTCAGTTAATGCCAGGTGCGGCTGCTTTATTGGCCACACGCCTTGTGGCGGGCTTTGGTGGCTCGGCCATTGCGGCTTGGACCTTGGGCAGTCGCTTAGAGCTTTTTTCAATTGTGATTGTGCTGGCGCTGACCATGGCTTTACCGCCCATGGTGGGACGCTTACTCGGCTCGCAACAACTGGCGCGCGTGCACGCTTTGGTGATGATTGCAGTACGCTTTGTGATTGGTTTACAAGTGCTGATTGGCCTGTTGTGGCTGGCCAGTCGTGGACTGATTGCGCCGGCATTGGCGCCGAATGCTGAAACTGAAATGTACCTTTTAAGCTATATGCTGTGGGTGCCCATCAGTTACGCCGCATTGGGTGTCTGTATGTTGATGGTATCAGTCTGTAACGCTCTAGGGATGCCCATGCGGGCGGTACTGATTGCAACCTTACGCTTATTTGTTTGTTACTTACCGGCTCTGTGGCTGGGCGCGCTCTTAGCTGGAATGGATGGCTTATATGCCGGTATTCTAACGGGAAACATCGCGGCTGGCATGCTATCTTGGCAGCTCTACAAGCAGGGTTTGCGCAAACTACAACACACCGCCGCAGTATAAAAAAACCCGCTGATGTTAGCGGGTTTCTAAGACCAGGCGATTCACAACCTGATTACACTGCGTCCAATCCACGCTGTAAATCAGCTTGAATATCATTGACTTCTTCCAGTCCGACCGCAACACGAATCAGGCCATCATGAATCCCAGCCTTTTCACGTTCAGCCGCAGCTAAGCGACCGTGCGTGGTGCTGGCAGGATGCGTAATGGTGGTTTTGGTATCGCCCAGATTGGCCGTAATAGAGATCATCTGCGTTGCATCAATAAAACGCCATGCTGCCGCTTGACCGCCCTCCACTTCAAAGCTGACAACAGCACCAAAACCGCTTTGCTGCTGTTGCGCTAACGCATGCTGTGGGTGGCTGGGTAAACCTGCGTAATACACTTTCTTCACCTGTGGTTGCTGTTCTAACCACTGAGCTAAAGTGTGTGCGCTTTGGCAGTGTGCATTCATACGGATGCGTAAAGTTTCCAGACCTTTCAAGAACACCCACGCATTAAATGGGCTCATGGTAGGGCCCGCTGTGCGTAAAAACCCAACCACTTCCTTCATCACGTCCGCGCGACCCAAGACTGCGCCGCCTAAGCAGCGACCTTGGCCATCAATATATTTGGTCGCCGAATGAATCACGATATCCGCACCGAGTGCCAATGGCTTTTGCAAAACCGGCGTGCAAAAGCAGTTGTCGACCATCAGCAAAGCATCGGCTGCATGAGCAATACGGCTTAAAGCACGAATATCAGCCAACTCAGCTAAAGGATTGGATGGTGATTCGATAAACAACAGCTTAGTTTTATCTGTGCACGCCGCTTCCCATGCCGCGAGATCATCAATCTGCACATAGGTGATTTCAATACCAAAACGGGCGCAATACTTATCAAATAAACTGACCGTCGCCCCAAAGATACTGCGCGAGACTAGGATCTGATCACCCTGACTGCACAAGCTCATCACCGTCGCTAAAATAGCCGACATACCCGACGCTGTGGCCACGCATTTCTCAGCGCCTTCCAGCGCAGCTAAACGCTCCTCAAAAGTGCGCACCGTGGGGTTGGTGTAGCGCGAGTACACGTTGCCATCCAGATCACCGGCAAAGGTTGCAGCCGCCTGCGCCGCATTACGAAACACATAGCTTGACGTAGTGAAGATGGCCTCACTGTGTTCTGACTCAAAACTACGATGCTGACCCGCACGCACAGCTAAGGTATCAAAACCTGCACCGCTTAATTCACTGTTAAGCCGACCTGCCTGCCAATCCGTCGTCATGACCTACACACCTTATATTCGTCTAATCATTTATTGAGCGGCTGCTTAAGCGCACTCACTGTGCAGCGCCGTGATGCAAAGATCACCGCGCTGGTAGCACAAGGGTATCAACTATTATGCAGACCAATGGTGGCTTGAGTGACTTCTTGCCCCGCCATTTCAAGATCATTGCGCTCACTTTCAATGCGCTGCAAATACTGCTCATCAATTCCACCGGTCACGTACTGACCATCAAAAACAGCACAATCAAATTGATCAATTTTAATCTTACCGCCACCCACTGAATCAACCAGATCGTTAAGATCTTGATACAACAGCCAGTCTGCACCAATCAACTGCGCGACTTCTTCAGTGGTGCGGTTGTGCGCGATTAACTCATGCACACTCGGCATATCAATGCCGTAGACATTGGGGTAACGCACAGCCGGTGCAGCCGAGCAGAAATACACGTTTTTCGCCCCTGCTTCACGCGCCATTTGAATAATCTGCTTACAGGTGGTGCCGCGTACAATGGAGTCATCCACCAGCATCACGTTTTTACCACGAAACTCTAAATCAATCGCATTGAGCTTTTGACGGACCGATTTTTTGCGCTCGGCTTGGCCTGGCATGATAAAGGTACGACCGATATAGCGGTTTTTCACAAAACCTTCACGGTATTTCACGCCCAAACGGTTGGCCAATTCCAATGCTGAAGTCCGGCTGGTGTCTGGAATAGGAATCACCACATCAATATCATGCTCAGGGCGTTCGCGTAAAATCTTATCGGCAAGCTTTTCACCCATACGCAAACGCGCTTTATACACCGAGACGCCATCAATAATTGAATCAGGACGCGCTAAATACACATGCTCAAAGATACAAGGATTGAGCACCGGATTCTCTGCGCATTGACGGGTATGTAATTCGCCATCTTCACTGATATACACCGCTTCACCAGGCGCTAAATCACGTATCAAAGTAAAGCCCAGCACATCCAGCGCAACACTTTCAGAGGCAATCATATATTCAACGCCGTTTTCACTTTGGCGCTGACCAAAGACAATCGGACGAATACCATGCGGGTCACGAAAGCCTAAAACACCATAACCAGTAATCATGGCCACCACCGCATAACCGCCTTCACAGCGCTCATGCACACGGCTCACCGCAGCAAACACATCGTCGAGCGTGGGCTGCAATTTGCCACGCAAGCTCAGTTCATGAGCAAAGACGTTAAGCAAGACCTCAGAATCCGAGTTGGTGTTCACATGGCGTAAATCGGCTTGATAAATCTCTTGCGCCAACTGTTTTACATTGGTGAGGTTACCGTTGTGCGCCAATGTAATGCCATAAGGCGAGTTCACATAAAACGGCTGCGCCTCAGCGCTGCTTGAACTGCCTGCTGTTGGATAACGCACATGCCCTATTCCCACATGCCCAACCAGTTCTTTCATGTGGCGTGTGCGCACTACATCGCGCACTAAGCCATTGTCTTTACGCAGAAACAAACGTCCATTCTTAGATGTCACCATTCCAGCGGCATCCTGGCCACGGTGTTGAAGTACGGTAAGCGCATCATAGAGCGCTTGATTAATGTTTGATTTTCCGACAATACCGACAATGCCACACATGGAACGCGACCCCTGCTATGTCATGCTAATTAAATACAGTTATGCAACACAACTGCTGAGTTTACTCATTCAAAATGCGTCGCATTTTGAGCTGTAGAAATCCACTCACCTGACCAATCTAAAATAAGATTTTTTGACCAATCAGCCATCAAGACAAAATGAGGGATGAATGTGGATTGCTGGTACCAACTGTCTTGTGCAACGGGTGCAAGACTGAGCAAACCGACCAATACAACGACTAAAAACAAGCCGCGCGCCGCACCAAATACCATGCCCAATAGGCGGTCAGTACCGGTTAAGCCCGTGACACGAATCAATTGCACTAATATAAAGTTGATTAAGCCGCACACGATTAAAGTGGCGACAAAGAGTAACGCACAGGCGGTGATGGTACGCACTGAAGGCGTTTCAATATAGGGCTGTAAATGGTGCGCTAAGCTGCCGCCAAACGTCCAGGCGACAATACCTGCCAGTAACCATGTGACCAGTGATAAAGCTTCTTTGACAAAGCCCCGACTCAGACTGATCAAGGATGAGACTAATACGATACCGAGAATGACGGCATCGACCCAATTAAAAGCCACTAATAATTACCTGCTGTACTAAAGTCAGTATTTTAACAGAGCGATGCCGGACTGATAAGCGCTTGTTACGAATTTAGTCACCATTGTGCGTTTAAGGCTGGTAACGCACAACAAAACATTCTTGGCCATCACGGCTTTTTAAGCGTTTACACAGCGCTTGAGCTTCAGCTTGCTTGACTAAAGGACCAATTAAGACACGATGCGTACCCTCTGCACTGCGCACATAAGCGTTGTATTGCTTTTGTCGATAACTGTCGCGCATCGCATAAGCATTGTCTTTGTTGGTTAAGTTAGCCAGCTGAATGGACCAAGAAATAGGTAAGTTGTTTTTATCAATACCTGCAGGCGCACTTGGCTGCGTAGGCTTTTGCGTTATGGGCTGTACAGGTGTTGGAGTCTGTACAGGATTGGCCTGAGGCGTAGGCGCAGTAACCACGGGCGCTTGTACTTCAGGCTCAATAATGTCGCCCCACTCTTCAGCGTCTGGATCCTCTACCGGCTCAGGTACAGGCACTTCTTCGGGGGTGAACTGTGGTGGTGAACTGACATTGGGCATGGCAGGCGCTGCAACAACAACCTCACGTACCGGCTGCTCCTTTTTAAACAACATCGGTAAAAAAACCACCGCCAAAGCAATCAGTACCAATGCTCCAACGATGCGTTGCTTGAGTTTATTGTCTGTAGCAGCCATGCAGCCTTCCCTCGTATTAAATCATTAAATAAACGGTGTTGAGCAGCACACTCTGCATACACATACTTGATGACAACATAACAGAATCAAAGTGCCATACGCCGCATTATGCTCTGCTGGCTAACCACTTCAATGCTTGCGCCACAGTGAAGAATGATCCGAAGATCACGATTTGATCCTGTTCAGTTGCCACAGCACATTGCGCTTCAATCGCTGCTGCAATGGAGTCGTAACTCAGCACCTGAGCCTGTTGTGCCTGTAAAGCACACTGCAAGCGCTGCGCAGTGCAGCTACGTGGCGATGGCAATGCAGCCACAGCCCAAGAACTAAAGGAGTGCGTAAAGCATACTAAAACACCGGCCACATCTTTATCATCAAGCATACCGAGCACAGCTAAACGCTGGCCTGAGCATGGCTGCGACTCTAGACGCTGCGCCAGATACTGCGCCGCGTGCGGATTATGCGCTACATCCAACAGCAAGTGCAATGTACGCCCTTGATAGGCTATATCGACTGCCTGTAAACGCCCCGTAATATGCGCTTGCGTTAAACCTGCACGCAGCGCCTGCGGTTGCCATGGTAAATCTAAGGCGGCATAGGCTTGCAATGCTAAGGCTGCGTTCTCAATGGGCAAGTTCAGCCAAGGTAACGCTGTCAGCTCTAACGCTTGACCCTGCACATCCACACCTCGCCACTGCCAATCACTTGCATTCAGTGCTATATCAAAAGCAGCACCGCGCAGTAACAGCGGCGTGTTGAGTTGTGCAGCGGTGGTTAAAATCGGTTCAGGCGGGTTTAAATCACCGCACAGCGCTGTGCGACCTGAGCGAAAAATACCCGCTTTTTCATGAGCCACCGACTCGCGCGTATCGCCCAACCAGTCGTGATGATCCAAGCCTATATTGGTAATCACCGCTACATCGGCATCGACAATATTGACGGCATCCAAACGCCCGCCCAAGCCCACTTCCAAAACTGCAAGATCCAGTTGAGCTTGAGCAAACAGCCAAAATGCGGCCAAAGTGCCCATTTCAAAATAAGTTAAACTGGTTTCACCTCGCGCAGCTTCGACTGCGCTAAAGGCTGCGCACAACTCATCATTGCTGGCATCCTGCCCGGCAATACGCACACGCTCATTGTAATTGAGCAAGTGCGGTGAGCTGTACACCCCAACTTTTAAGTTGTGTTGAGCCGCTAAGCTTTCAATAAAGGCACAGGTTGAGCCTTTACCATTGGTGCCGGTCACCGTCACAATTTTATTAGCAATACGCGCCAACCCTAAGCGCTGAGCCACACTTTCAACACGGGCTAAGCCCATATCAACTTCGCTGGGGTGTAATTGCTCTAGGTAGCTCAACCATTGCTCAAGGTTACGCGCGCTCATCATTTATACCTGCGCTTGTACAGGCTCGGCTGTGTCTTGGACGACTTCGTCCACAGCAATCTCGTCCTCAACTGCAACAACAGTGGGTACGTTCATAAACTGACGCAAGACACTGGCCACACGCGGACGTAACTCGGCACGTGGAATAATCATATCAATCGCACCATGCTCCAACAGGAACTCACTGCGCTGGAAACCTTCAGGTAGTTTCTCGCGTACGGTCTGCTCAATCACGCGCGGACCAGCAAAGCCAATCAAAGCCTTAGGCTCAGCAACAATGATATCGCCCAGCATCGCCAAACTCGCTGATACACCGCCGTAAACAGGGTCAGTCAACGCTGACACAAAAGGGATACCCTCTTCACGTAAACGTGCAATAACAGCGGAAGTTTTCGCCATTTGCATCAAAGAAATCAGAGCTTCTTGCATACGTGCGCCACCGGATGCTGAGAAACAAATCAGCGGGCAGCGTTGTTCCAAAGCGACATTGGCCGCTTGTACAAAACGCTCACCCACTATCGCGCCCATGGAGCCGCCCATAAAGGCAAATTCAAAGGCAACCGCCACAACGGGCATATCTTCTAAGGTACCGCTTAAGGCAACCAGCGCATCTTTTTCGCCGGTTTGCTTTTGTGCTGCCACCAAACGGTCTTTATATTTTTTGCTGTCACGAAACTTAATACGGTCAACCGGCTCAAGATCGGCGGCAATTTCTGTACGACCTTCTTTATCTAAGAAGATATCTAAACGCGTGCGCGCACTGATGCGCATGTGGTGATCACATTTAGGGCATACATCAAGATTTTTTTCTAATTCAGGCTTATACAGTGCGGCTTCACACGATGGGCATTTGTGCCATACGCCATCAGGTACCGAACTTTTTCTCGCATCAGAGCGCATAATTGAAGGAATGAGTTTATCGACTAACCAGTTGTTCATCAGCTATCTACTCCGCATGGGGTCAGTCGCATTGCCCTGCACCCTCTAGAAAATTGTGTTTAATAATCAGGTTACTGACGGCTCGTTAAAGTGTGCCGTCACATTGCTGCGCATTTTTGATCTGCACAGCATATAAGAATTGACGCACTTTATCTGCGTCTTTTATACCGTGACTGGCTTCAACGCCGCCACTGACATCCACTGCCCAAGGCTGCACCTGTTGCATGGCTTGGGTGACATTCTCAGGATTTAGACCGCCAGCCAAAATCAAAGGCTGGGTTAAATCACTGGGGATGCTCGCCCAATCAAAGCGCTCGCCCGTACCACCATGCACGCCTGGCACCCACGCATCGAGCAAAATACCCTGAGCCGTACTATATTGCGCAGCGCGCGCAGCGATATCAACCCCGGGCTGCATGCGTAAAGCTCTAAAATAGGGTCGCGCAAAACTTGCACAAAACTCTGGGCTCTCGTCGCCATGAAACTGCAACACATCCAGTGGCACCTGCTCTAATACAGCACTGACTTCAGCATGTGAAGCATTCACAAACAAGCCCACAGTGGTCACAAAAGGCGGTAACGCAGCGACAATCTTTTGCGCTTGCGCAGCGGTGACGGCACGTGGACTTTTAGCGTAAAACACCAAACCAATGGCATCCACACCGGCGCGTGCAGCACAGAGTGCATCATCAATCGTTGTAATACCACAAATCTTAGTTCGTACTCGCACAGCTATTCTCTTTAAGTGGACTCAAAGGTATCAGGCAAACCTGATAAAAAATGCGGCCCCAAGTAGCGCTCTGGCAACTGATAGCGCTCAGGGTACTCAACGTGCACCATATACAAACCATGGGGCGCAGCCGTCACGCCACCTTGTGTACGATCACAACTGGCCAATACCTCTTGCGCCCAAGTCACAGGACGCTCACCGGCACCGATCATCATCAGAACGCCGGCAATATTGCGCACCATATGATGCAAAAACGCATTGGCACGCACATCAATAATAATTAAACGACCAAATTGCAGCACCTGCAAATGATGGATGGTGCGCACCGGCGATTTGGCTTGGCAGCCCGCAGCCCGTAATGCATTAAAATCATGTGTACCGACTAAATAAGTCGCAGCAGCACGCATTTTGTCCACATCTAAAGTTTGATGCGTCCAAGTGACTTCTTGCGCCAAATGCGCTGGACGCACTTCATCGCTGTAAATCACATAACGGTAACGGCGCGCCATGGCGCTAAAACGCGAATGAAAATCATGCGGCACGGGTTGCGCCCACACCACACTGATATCTTTGGGCAAGTAACGGTTAGCACCCATCATCCAAGCGCGCATCGAACGCTCAACTGGCGTATCAAAGTGCACCACCTGTCCACAGGCATGCACCATTGCATCGGTGCGCCCTGCGCAGCTTAAGCGAACCGAGCGACCGCCATTAATATGCTGTAAAGCCTCTTCAAGATGGCCTTGGATGCTGGGCGTGCCACCGGCTTGCAACTGAAAACCATGGTAATTAGAGCCTTTGTACTCAACCCCCAAAGCAATCCGAAAGCCTGTAGGTGCTGCTGCACAATCGCCAGCAGCAGTCTCATCCACAGACGACATTTAGACCAGCTGCTCCAATAAATCACGCGCTTGCGCTTGCTGCTCTGGCGTACCTTGCTCCATCACATGATTAAGCGTGTCACGCGCGGCCTGCACATCACCTTGATCAATATACGTACGAGCTAAATTCAGCTGTGCTGTGTTGTTGTCTGAGTAGGGCACAAAGTCCAAATCATCCAACATAATGGTTTCATCCACACTATCAGTGCTGGCTTGCGCTGGCGTACTCAGCTCAATATCGTCTAACACATACTCATGCATCTCTGTGTCTGTGCTAGCCGCTGGAGTGGATTGAACTTCATCGAGCTCAAGGTCTGAGAAATCAAACTCATCAGACAACTCAAACGCCGTGGCTTCTGGCTGCGGGGTTGAGCTGAAATCCAACGCCTCCGCATCCAATACAAACTCATCATCATTGAGGTTGGCTCGCACTGGAGTATCGCGATCAACTGCTGAGGCTGTGACTTCAAACTCTAAATCATCCAACTCCTGCTCGGTCGCGCGATAAGTACTGTGCTCAGGCTCGGCCAGTTGCGCCGACAGCTGCTCTAAATCAGCATCTAAAGTATCGCTGGCTGGCGTCTCTTTTTGCACCACTAATAAGTGCGGGTAGGCGTCAGTAATGCGCTCAATGGCCTCTGGCTCAGCACCGATATCGTGCAAGAGTGTCACTTGCTTGAGAAAGGCGCTTTGATCTTTCAGCTCTGCATAGACTTCCAGCAATTTAAGCTGTAGATCCAGACGCTCTGGCTCTTGATCAATGGCGTTGTGCAGCACTTCAGCGGCCTGCGTAAAGCGCGCAAAGCCCATATAGGCATTGGCTTCAGCTAACGGATCAGTCTCTTCCTGCTTGAACTGTGGAGCAGTCGCGGCAGTATTCACATTCTGCGGCTGCGCATCGTTTTGGAAAATATCATCAGCGCCAGCGTCACCTAAATCATCGGTATACGCAGGCGTAAAGTCATCATTGAGTGATTCATCGTAACTGTCTGCCTGTTGGCGCGCATTACGACGTGACAAGGCCAGCAACGCTAGAAGCAATGCCAGTACCGCACCGCCACCTGCAGCAGCGAGCAACATGGGGTTATCCATCAATTTGGCGATAGCACTTTGATCTTCAGCTTCAGCAGGCGTTGCCACAGTAGCCTCAGGTTCAGCCGCAGTGTCGCCATGAGCAGGTTCTGCTTTAGCCTCAGCTACTGCTTTATCAGTTGCATCAGTTGCATCAGTTGCATCGCCAGGCTGCGCATCACTACGTTGTGCGTCAACATCAGACTCCAACAGAGGCGGCTCTTCTAAAGCTGTTGGTTGATCGCTTGATTCAAGAGCATTATCTGCGGCGGCAACAGCCAGTTCAGTCTGCTGTGCATCCATATCATCCACTAATGCAGCACCACCGGCGCTGTCTTGTAGCTGCGCTAAAAGATTG
>JAAZJF010000244.1 GCA_012800475.1 Gammaproteobacteria bacterium | reverse complement strand
GGTTTATCCCGTCACCTAGATCACAGAATGTCGCATGTTGCGGCACTGACTATTCAAAGTAAGAGGAAATTTTAATGCTTAAAATGACCGCTAAAGCACTGGTTTGTGCTGTTTCACTGGGATTGGCCGGCTTAGCCAATGCTGCTGAGCCGATCGTGATTAAATTCTCACATGTTGTTGCTGAGCACACGCCTAAAGGCCAAGGTGCGCTGCTGTTTAAAAAGCTCGCTGAAGAGCGTTTGCCAGGCCAAGTTAAAGTTGAAGTGTATTCCAACTCGTCTTTATTTGGTGACGGTAAAGAAATGGAAGCGTTATTACTGGGGGATGTGCAGTTAATCGCCCCTTCATTGGCAAAATTTGAGCACTATTCAAAACCCATTCAGATTTTTGACCTGCCATTCTTATTTGATGATATGGCTGCCGTGGATCGCTTCCAAAAAGGCCCAGCAGGTAAAGAGTTATTAACCTCAATGGAAGATAAAGGCATCACCGGTTTGGGCTATTGGCACAATGGTTTGAAGCAGTTATCGGCTAACAAAGCATTGCGTACGCCTAAAGATGCACGAGGTTTAAAATTCCGCGTACAAGCATCTGCCGTATTGGATGAGCAGTTTAAAGCGCTGCGTGCCAGCCCACGTAAAATGAGTTTTGGTGAAGTGTACCAAGGCTTGCAAACCGGTGTGGTGAACGGTGCAGAAAATCCTTACTCCAATATTTACTCGCAAAAAATGCACGAAGTACAAAAGTACATCACCGAGTCCAACCACGGTTTGCTCGACTATATGGTTATTACCAACACGAAGTTCTGGAATGGCTTGCCTGCAGATGTACGCACTGAGCTGAGCAGCATCATGGATGAAGTGACGGTTGAGGTGAATAAGCATGCTGAAGAAATCAATCAGCGCGATAAGCAGGCGATTGTTGATAGCGGTAAAAGCGAAATCATTACTTTAACCAAAGAGCAGCGTGACCAATGGCGTGACCAGGTTAAGCCTGTGTGGAAAAAGTTTGAAAAAGAAATCGGTGTTGAGCGTATTGAAGCAGCACAAGCGGCTAATCAGCAGTAAGCGCACACCCTTTACGCAGTGTAATGCTGCGTAAAGGGCGCGATGAGCTGACAGGTGGCACGAGATTTTACTATCTGTTTTCGGAGAGTATGTTTATGAATGCGATACGCAAGATCTGGGATCGCTTTGAGGAAGGCTTTATTGTTTTCCTGCTGGTAGCGATGACGCTGGTCACTTTTTTATATGTCATTTTAAATAATTTATACACGCTCTTTTATGCGGTGGGCGAGTATTTCTCTGAGCGCTCAGAAAGTGTTTCGGAGCTTTTTTACACTGTCGGTGACTTTTTTCTCGATATTGTACAAAGCATGACCTGGAGTAACGCCACAACTAAAGCTTTGTTTGCCTGGTTAATTTTCTTTGGCTTGGCTTATGGCGTGCGTATTGGTGGGCATATTGGTGTGGATGCCTTGGTTAAATTAGCCTCGCGCTCAACTCAACGCGTGATTGCATTGGTTGCCTGCTTGTTTTGCTTGGGGTATGCGGCGCTCTTAAGTGTGGCCAGTTATGAGTGGATCTCGACCTTAATGAACGCTGGAATTGGTGCCGATGACTTGGGCCAGTTTGGGATTAAGCAATGGCATATTGGTGTGATCGTGCCCATTGGTTTTGCCTTGGTATTTATTCGTTTTGCTGAAATTTTGGTACGAATTTTACGTCATGAACAAGTGGATTTAGGTTTGGCTGATGAAGCAGCCGATGCCATGAAGCTGACAGAGACTGAGGACGCTAAGTCATGACTATTCCATTTTTGTTTCTAGCATTATTTGCGCTGATGTTTATCGGCGTGCCAGTGGCGATCTCGCTTGGTTTAGCAGGTTCGGTCACTATTATTTTATTTAGTCCAGACTCAGTGCGCTCATTGGCGATCAAGCTCTTTGAGACCAGTGAACACTACACGCTGTTAGCCATCCCGTTCTTTTTACTGGCGGGCTCGTTTATGACCACGGGTGGCGTAGCGCGACGCTTAATTGATTTTGCCAACGCCAGTGTGGGCCATATCCGTGGTGGCTTAGCCATTGGTGCGGTGATGGCCTGTATGTTGTTTGCTGCCTTATCGGGTTCAAGCCCAGCCACAGTGGCGGCCGTAGGTTCGATTGCGATTGCCGGTATGGTGCGCTCGGGTTATCCACAGGCTTTTGCTGCAGGTATTGTCACTAATGCGGGTACCTTAGGGATTTTAATCCCGCCTTCAGTGGTGATGGTGGTTTACGCTGCGGCGACTGAAACTTCAGTGGGCACCTTGTTTATGGCGGGTGTGGTACCGGGCTTATTATTAGGCTTAGTGCTGATGGTGGCGATTTACATTATTGCCGTGAAGAAAAACCTCCCGGCCTTACCGCGTGCCTCACTACGTGAGTGGTTGAGTGCGGCGCGTAAAGCAATTTGGGGTTTGCTGCTGATGGTGATTATCCTCGGAGGGATTTACTCCGGGATGTTTACACCCACTGAAGCGGCGGCTGTGGCAGCAGTGTATTCGGCGTTTATTGCGCTCTTTGTTTACAAAGATATGCGCATTAGCGAAGCACCTAAAGTGGTGCTGGAGTCGGCCAAACTCAGCATTATGTTGATGTTTATTATCGCCAACGCCATGTTGTTTGCACACGTTTTAACAACTGAGCAAATTCCACAGCAGATCACTGCGATGGTGTTAGAGGCGGGTTTGCAGCCGTGGATGTTCTTATTGGTGGTTAATATTGTCTTGCTGATTGCGGGTGCCTTTATGGAACCTTCGGCGATTATCTTGATTTTAGCGCCGATTTTGTTCCCGATTGCGGTACAACTGGGTATTGACCCCATTCACCTAGGTATCATTATGGTGGTGAATATGGAGATCGGTTTAATTACTCCGCCGGTGGGGCTCAACCTCTTTGTTACCTCTGCTGTGACGGGTATGCCGCTGTCTGAAGTGATTAAAGCGGCGATGCCTTGGCTGATGTTGCTCTTAGGCTTCTTGGTGATAGTGACTTATGTACCAAGCGTGTCGCTGGGTTTACCAAGGTTGTTAGGCATGTAAATGCTATTGCGTGTTTAAGTGGTATCACAACGGCAGATTGCTTAAAGCGTCTGCCGTTTTTTATGCTTTCTTCTTTAATACACTGCGTTTTTTGCGCGTATCACTGAGGCTACTGCTGGTCCGCTATTGAACTGATTCGGTGAACTCTATGCGGTTGTGCGTCAGCATTCTTGCTTTAAATTGAGTTAAAGCTGCGGCGTCGATATTGTTCGGGCGTGCAATGCGCATGGCGTTGAAACATGCTGATAAAGGCGCTGGGGCTGCTATAGCCTAGATTAAACGCAATTTCTTTGACGCTGTGCTGTGTTTCGAGTTGTTCGATTGCCGCTAAAAAACGCAGACGCTGGCGCCATTCCCCAAAACTGATGCCCATCTCGCGCACGCATAAGCGGGCGAGGGTGCGCTCACTGACAAAAATTCGCTCAGCCCAGGCCGCCAACGTAT
>JAAZJF010000035.1 GCA_012800475.1 Gammaproteobacteria bacterium | reverse complement strand
GTAAACTCTTTAAAAATTTCCACAGATAAATCCGTAATAATGTATTTGAATGACCATAGTTTAGCAGGTCTGTTACATGGCAGGTGCCGTGATTAAAGCATAACGCAGCCAGTGGATGAGGCGATTGGATTCTATGACAAACCGGCAATGCTTTGATTGTAGATGGCAGCGCAATGCATGAGGTTGCAGGCTTAAAACTGTCAGTTGTTCGCTTGAGCGGTATAGCTTAGAGCGGCACTTGAATCAGCTTTTGTGCAGCCAATGACAGGCTGACTGAGAGCAGCATAATGGCAAAAATACGCTGCAAAATGGGGCCGCCAAGGCGTGTGGCTAATTTGTTGCCGATCAAGACGCCGCAGGCACCGCCTATTGTTAGACCGATAAGAAGCTGCATGGGAGGTTGCGCTACAGTGAAGTACATTAAAAAACCTGCACCGGAGACCAATGCGATCACCGCCATGGATGTGGCCGTTGCAGCGAGCATCGAAAGTGGGCTAAACCACAGCAGGGCTGGCACAATTAAGAAGCCGCCACCGACACCCATCAGACCGGATAAAATCCCGACAAGTAGACCAATAAATACCAGCATGCCGCGGTTGAGTGGTTTTTTCTCAGTTTGTTCTGGCAGGCTGGCGTTGCTCCACATGCGCCATGCAGACCATAGCACCAGCACACAAAAGCCTAAGACCAGCCAGAACTCACTGATCAATTGCCCCAGTTGCTGACCGATCCAGCTCCCGGGCAGACCACTGATCGTCAGTAGCGCTACAGGCAATAGGTGTACATCACCGGCGCGCCAACGGCCGATTGCACCGATCAGTGCAGATAAACCGACAGCGCCAAGACTGACGCCGATGGCATCACGTAAAGGTAAATGTAAGCTGAGCAGCAAAGGTAGCGCCACCAGCGAGCCGCCCGCACCGGTTAAGCCTAAGAGAGTACCCAGTAATAAACCAATACCTAAGGCTTCGTAAATGATGGTTTCCACGGTTTAATCCCGTATTCAAAATATAGATATGCACAGTGTACGGGGTTCAGGTCATGGCGTAAAAAGTCTTGTGCGGTTTTCTGGGGCTGGCGAGGTCAGGCGTGGAGCCGCTATGTCATTGATACTGCATTAAGGGGCCGTTGTAGTGCTGCCGATGCCCCTGAATGCTAGAGGGCTGATAGTTATTGGGCTTGGCCGATATGGCGTAGCGTAAATGCACCGCGCAGCTCGCCTGCAGAATAACCGCGAGCCTTGTCGTTAGGGTACTTTTCATCCAAGGCTGCAGCAATGTCTGGTTTGATCTGAGTGCCATGGCATCCCAAGCAGCCTTCTTGCAGTGGTATGGCTTTCATCAATCGAAACTGGCCATCAACTGTTTGTGCATAGCTGAGGCTTTTGACATCTTCACCTTGAGCCGCACGTTCAGCGAATTGTTGTAACACATCACGCTCCCAGTCATCGGGTATATTGGCGTCACTGCGTGTTTTTAACGAGGTGCGCCCCACTTTCCAGTTGCTGTTGCTGTGTTCAGCGGCGATATCAGGTGCTAAAGCTTGGCAAGCATTCACTGCTGCGACAGGGCCGCCATCTGCTTTGGCCTGTTGTACCGTATCCATTAAGTGCTTAGCAAAAGAAGGGATTAAAGTGGCCGCTTCTTGCTTAAG
>JAAZJF010000405.1 GCA_012800475.1 Gammaproteobacteria bacterium | reverse complement strand
CCGACACGCGCACCAGTCACAACATCAGTAACGTTGAAATTATTGAGCAGGATGGTAGCAAAGTTACCGTTCGTTTTAACTGGAACACTTTAAGTTACCGTTATAAGAAAAGTTACAGTTATTTTGGTATGTCACGCTATGAAATTGATTTCTCCAGCGAACAGCCACAAATCCTCAGTAAATATGTCGTTCTGAAGAATGATTACATCAATCAGGTTATTGATATTTACCATCTTTAAAATCCAACTGTTTTTATCTTTCGGCGAGCAGTAGCTGGCTGAAAGATAAAGTGTTTTAAAGCTTTAATATAGGATCTTCAGTCATGTCAAATCATAATGTAGCTCTTCAGTTTGAAGATGGGGTGACCCGCTTTATCTCAGTTGCCGAGGGTGAGATTTTATCTGATGCGGCTTACCGTCAAAAAATTAATATTCCTCTCGACTGCCGTGATGGTGCTTGTGGGACATGCCGTGCATTTTGCGAGACTGGCTCTTTTGATATGCCGGAAGAATTGTATATTGAAGATGCTTTAACGCCAGAAGAAGCGGCGCAAGGTTATATTCTAGCCTGTCAGTGTAAGCCAACATCTGATGCTGTCTTTCAAATACAGGCTTCTTCAGAAGTGTGTAAGACAGAAGTTCATGAGTTCCAAGGGGTCTTATCGAGTCTAAATAAAATTTCAGACTCAACAATTGCTTTTGATATTGAGCTCGATGAGGATCAGCCTGAGATTAATTTCTTAGCTGGCCAGTATGTCAAAGTGACCATTCCAGGTAGCAGCGAATCGCGCTCATACTCTTTCAGCACCAAGCCTGGTGAGAGTTTGACCGGTTTCGTGGTGCGTAATGTGCCCAATGGTCAGATGAGTGAGTACCTCAGTGTGAAGGCACAAGTAGGTGAGACAATCACTTACACCGGACCTTACGGCAGTTTTTATTTACGCAATATTGTTCGTCCAACTATTATGTTTGCTGGAGGTACGGGTATTGCTCCGTTTTTATCAATGCTGCAAGTGCTTGCAGAAAAAGGTTCTGAGCACCCAGTGCGCTTAGTGTTTGGCGCTACCAATGACTATGACTTGGTTTCTCTGAATAAGCTCAATGAGTTGCAAGAGCAGTTTCCTTGGTTTGAGTACCGCACTGTTGTATCTAACCCTGAGATTGAGCACGAGCGCAAAGGTTATGTCACTGCCCATGTTGAGAGTGAATGGCTGAATGCGGGGGATGTTGATATCTACCTCTGCGGGCCTGTTCCTATGGTTGATTCAGTGCGGGAATGGTTGGATAACCAAAGTGTTAATCCTGCGAATTTCTTTTTTGAAAGATTCTCAGCAAATTAAACCTTTTTGAGAAAATTAAAATGTTAAATCAGCAAAGATTTTCCAATAAAGTTGTGATAGTAACGGGGGCCGCTCAAGGTATTGGTCGCGGTGTTGCGGTGCAAGCTGCTGCAGAAGGTGCGCAGGTTGTTTTAGTTGACCGCTCAGAGTATGTGTCAGAGGTCTTAGCGGAAATTAAAGACGCTAGTGGTGATGCCATCGTCATTAATACTGATTTAGAGGTGTTGGCCGGTGCACAGACTGTTGTAGAGCAAACCATGCAGACGTATGGGCGCATTGATACTTTGATCAATAATGTTGGTGGTGCT
>JAAZJF010000243.1 GCA_012800475.1 Gammaproteobacteria bacterium | reverse complement strand
TAGGTATTGTTGGTTGTGTGATGAATTAAAATTACTAGCGAATGCTAATGATAATGATTGCTGTTTGTTTGTGGCTCTGGTAACTTTACCTGCACATAAATTATCACCAAGGAAATTCAATGAAAAATGTAATCAAAGGTGCAGTATTAGCAGTCAGCTTGGCAGTGGCCGGTGGCGCTATGGCGGATGATCGTCCTGAACATTTTAAAGGACTGGCAGCACCCGACCTGCAAACTGCAGTAGCTAACTTCTCTGAATACAACAAGCGTTTAGAGAAAGCTTTAAGCGGTGAATTGACGGATGCTGATCTGATGAAAATTCATGAGCTGACGTACACCCTTGAAAATGCTTTAGAAAAAATCAATGACGATTTAGAAGATCTTGCCGATACGCTTGAAGAAGTGCATATCGCTTCAGAGACCTTCAAGCGTGACGAATTGAAGAAAGTAGCGCCTCAGTATCTAGAAACATCACGTCAAATTATTAAGTAACTTGATGGTGAACCTCCGCTTATCCAGAATAAAGCGGAGGTTCTGTCCTAGCAGGTTGTTGTAAAATTGGTATACTTCGCAAGCTAAATACTAGCTTGGAGACTGCGTAGCCATGTACGAACAGCACCGCTTTGGAATGCAAGTCACGCATTTATCACGAGCGTGGCGCGCGGAGTTGGATCGGCGCTTAGCTGATTTAGGTTTGTCACAAGCCCGTTGGTTGGTTTTATTGCATTTAGCTCGCGCTGCCGAGCCACCCACGCAAGGTGAGTTGGCCAATAGCGTTGGCGTCGAGAATCCCACATTAGCTCGTTTGCTCGATGCACTTGCAGCCCAAGATTTAATTGAGCGCCAAATTGATCCTGATGATCGTCGCGTTAAGAAAATTGTTTTAACTGACCCTGCCTTAAATTTGATTGCACAGATTGAAAAGATTGCTACGCAAGTACGTGGTGAGATCTTTGCAGGTATCAGTGAAGATGATATTGAACGCTGCCAGGCGATTCATGTGCGGATGTTAGCCAATTTAGAAAAAAACTATGAAACGTGATCTCGCCAGTTTAAATGCGCGTTTTGGTGCGCTTTATCGTGTCTGGTTGCTGGGCGTATTAATGCTGGGCAGTATGGTGATGGTGTTGTCGTCCACCAGCATCAACGTGGCTTTGCCAGCCATTATGGATGAGTTTGCAATGGGTCGGCCGATGGCGCAATGGCTGGCAACGGGCTTTCTAGCTGCTATGACTGCAGGGCTGCTATTGGCGGCTTGGGCGCAAGCTAAACTCGGTTCGCGGCTCACGGTACAGTTGAGTATTGGTTTGTTTGTAGTGTGCTCTCTGGCCGCTCTAGTAGCGACTGAAGGTTGGCAGCTGATTGTGTTGCGCATTTTGCAGGGTACCTCGGCGGGTATTATTCAGCCGCTGGCCACTGTGTTGATTTTTCGGGTGTATGCCGGCGGCGGACGCGGCACAGCTCTGGGTGTGTACGGCTTGGCCTTGATGATTGCGCCCAGTGTGGGCCCGACGGTGGGCGGCTACTTAATTGACCACTTTGGTTGGATGTCAGCGTTTTGGCTGCCATTGCCGGTGTGCGTGGTTTTGATGGTGGCAGGGCACTGGTTGTTGCCCGATGAGAGTAATCCTAAAGCCAAGCGTTTGGATGTGTGGTCTTTTGTGATGCTGACCACCGCTATTTTTGCCGGTTTAGCGGCTATTTCAGAAGCTCAGCGGTATGCCTGGGGCGATTGGCGGGTATCGGCTTTAGCCTTGACCACTTTAGTGTGCAGTGTGGTATTTTTCCGGCGTACTCTGAAGAGTAAAAAGCCTATTTTATCGTTACGCTTATGGCGTTTGGCGGCGTTTCGGCGTGCCAGTTGGGTGGCCTTAGCGCTGGGGCTGGGTTTATACGGCTCGACTTACTTAATCCCGTTGTATTTACAGACCATCAGTGGTTATAGCGCAGGTCATGCTGGGGTGTTACTGCTCCCGGCTGGGATTTTGCTGGGGTTGGCCTCCTTTGCCAGCGGCTGGCTTTGTGATCGCATTGCGATTGTGTGGTTGCTGTGTATTGGCTTGTTTTTGTTTGCCTTTTCTTCTATTTGGTACGGTATTTGGGGGGCCAGCAGTGGCTTCTTTTGGTTGTGCGTGATTGCCGCTTTAGGGCGTATGGGTATTGGCTTGATTATGCCGGCCTTGAGCACCGCCTCATTGGATAGTTTAACTGTAGATGAGCTGCCCTATGGCGCAGGCGCAGTCACCTTTGTACGGCAGTTGGGCGGTGCCTTCGGCATCAACTTGTTGACGGTTTTTCTAGAGTGGCAGCACAGTGCATTGGGCGGTGATTTTGCCGCTGAAACCATAGCCTTTGAGCGCACCTTTATCGTGTTGGGTTTGGCTTTTTTGCTGGCGCTATGGCCTGCTTGGCGTTTGCGAAAATTCCCCAAAACAACACACAAAGCCCAATGACCGTTCATCGGGTGTCCTGAACGAAACAATGATGACCTCGTCTACTAAGTGTGCTTATGCAAAAGTAAGCCAACCTTAATGCTAATGTGTACGGAGTCTATAATTATGAAAAAATTAACTCGCAAATACGCAGGTCTTGCAGTTTTAACCGCTCTTTTAGGTATGCCGCTAACCCATGCGGTTGCTAATGAAACAGTGACTGAAATGCAAGAAGCAGTATCGGATAGCTGGATTACCAGCAAAGTGAAATCTGTGTTTTTAAGCAATACCAATATCAGCGGTTTAGATATTAAAGTTGAAACAGTTGATGGTGTTGTTGCGTTGTCAGGTGAAGTACCTACGCAAGCTGAGCGTGATTTAGCGATCAGTAAAGCAGAGAATGTAAAAGGTGTTAAAAGTGTCGCTGCAGATGGCTTAAAAACCAGTCGCTAAGTGATGCTGTGTTGTAATTGATGACATTTTAATTTTTCTGAGGTGCTTTATGAATTCTGATATTTTTGAAGGCAAATGGAAACAACTTAAAGGTCAAATCAAAACACGTTGGGGTAAGCTCACCGATGATGATATCGATGTAGCAGAAGGTCATAGCCAGTATCTTGCTGGTAAATTGCAAGAGCGTTACGGCGTGACTAAAGAGAAAGCTGAAGAAGAGATTGCTGAGTTTAATCGCAAACTATAAAGCTTTCTGCTGAACCTAAGCGGCTTGAGAGGGGTGTAGCAATACACTTTTCTCAAGCCATTTTTTATTGTTTGCGATACAGCAATACGTGTTGCCATAGGGCTGCTTGGCTTACTTAAATAACGGGCCTGATTTAGTATTTAAGCCTTTGGCTAGTCGGTCATATAGCACCACATTGACGGTTGCCGCTAGATTCATGCAACCGTGGGTCGGTACATACACAACGTCGGTGCACCAGTCGCGGATCTCTTGATCAAGTGAGCCATCTTCAGGGCCGAAAATATACAGCGCGCGGTCAGGGTGGGTGTACTCAGGTAAAGGACGCGCACCTTCCACCAGTTCAACGGCCACAGGCGTGCAGCCCAGCGGTAATATTTTGCGTAAATCATCGATGTTAATCAGTGGCACATCTTGATGGACTTTTTTAGTGTCCGTTATAAAGTCCTTGGCGCGATCGTAACGCGTCCCAGTGTAAAAAACGCTATTCACGCCATAACAGCCTGCCGCACGCATAATTGAACCTACGTTGGTAGGTGATTTTGGATTGCTTAAAGCGATGCAACTGTAGCGACGATTGGCCACGTGATACTCACCAGATTGTGTTCTTTATGGCTGATACGCTGGTGCGTAGCAGCCATAAAGAAAGGTTAAGGGATCAATCAATAAAAAGGCCGAGAGCAGTGTCTCGGCCTAGATACAACACAACAGCAATAGCTTACTGGACTTCAACCGCTAAGCTGTCTGCGATTTTTTTCTTCCACAGGGCAGGGCCGGTAATGTGCACCGACTCACCTGAGGTATCGACGGCAACAGTCACTGGCATATCCACCACATCAAACTCGTAGATGGCTTCCATACCCAATTCTGGGAAGGCGGCAATGCGTGACTTTTTAATGGCTTGAGCCACTAAGTACGCTGCACCACCAACAGCCATCAGGTAGACCGCTTTGTGGTCTTTAATTGCATCAATGGCAATCGGGCCGCGCTCGGACTTACCAATCATACCCAGCAAACCAGTGCTTTCGAGAATTTGGCGGGTGAATTTATCCATACGCGTTGCCGTAGTCGGGCCAGCCGGTCCAACCACTTCTTCACCAACAGGATCCACAGGGCCAACGTAGTAGATAAAGCGACCTTTGAGATCCACAGGTAGTTCTTCGCCATTGTTGAGCATATCAACCATACGTTTGTGCGCTGCATCACGACCGGTGAACATCTTACCGTTGAGCAGTACAGTTTCGCCGGGCTTCCAGCTTTGTACATCTTCAGGGGTCAGGGTGTCTAAGTTGACGCGACGTGCTGTCGGGCCAGCTTCCCAAACGATATCGGGGTAAGCATCCAATGAAGGGGCTTCGAGTACTGCAGGGCCTGAGCCGTCTAATACAAAATTTGCGTGACGAGTGGCAGCACAGTTTGGAATCATGCACACCGGCAGTG
>JAAZJF010000242.1 GCA_012800475.1 Gammaproteobacteria bacterium | reverse complement strand
CGCGCTTTAAAATTAACTTGTAGTAAAGATAAGGCACAACAGCAGTGCGGGTATTGATAGAGGTCAATAGAGCTGCTTGGGTGGATATAATAGACAGGCCTTGATGCTCAACCTAGCAATACATACGGGTTAGCGCTTTTTTTTATTTTTCTTTTTAGCTTTAACAACAGGCTGTGCTAACGGCAAAGCACTGATAAAAGCAGCACGTACATTTTGTAAGCGTTTTTCATTCAGATCATGGACTCGACGTGTGCGCTCAGTGGTCAAGTCAATAATATTATCCTGTGTTGGCTCACTCATATACTCACCCTACTTTTATTTGATTATTTGACGTTGCACTCTAAACTCAGTCACCGCTTGCTAGACACTGATATCAATCCATACACCCTTACGCGACAACTCTTTTTTAGCAGCAACCTCATCACGACTTGGCGCAACTGTGCCGAATTCAGACAACTCATCCGTTTCAGCTTGTTGAGCTTCACGTTGCTGTTGATGCTGGCGACGCTGTTCATCACGAGCACGCTCTTGTGCGGTTGAACCTTCATCATCTTCCAAGCCTAAGCTGCTGCCTTTAGCGTTTTCTTTCGCGGGCGCTACTGGAGCCACAGCGGGAATGGGTTTAACGGGATCATGCTGCGCGGTCACCGGCACCAGCCCCTGTGGAATAGGAGGTAACATTGGGCCACTCCTTTTATTAAATGATCAGATCACACTATAACTAGAGCTTATGATTTTGTCGCGCAATTGGCTTTATCCCGCTTGATTATGATTGACCCGTGTTCTCTGCGCCACTATCCGTTATCATAACGCGCTTTTTACATCACACGGAGACAAGCATGACGCAGCAGTATGAACCTGGACAACGCTGGATCAGTGACGGCGAGGCCGAGCAAGGCCTAGGCACCGTTTTAACCTCTGATGGCCGTATATTAACCATCATTTACCCAGCCACAGGAGAAACTCGACAATACTCGCAGCGCAATGCCCCGCTAACCCGTGTGCGCTTTGTGCAAGGTGATGAAATCAGTCACTTTGAAGGCTGGACCATGACGGTGCATGAGGTCAATGAAGTCGATGGCTTGTTAATTTATCAAGGTCTCAACAGCAGCAACGAAGAATGCATACTACCTGAAACACAATTGTCGAATTTTATTCAGTTTCGCATGGCCAGCGACCGGTTAGTTGCAGGGCAAGTTGACCCGCTGGCCTGGTTTACCTTGCGTTACAACTCACTGCAACATAACAGTGACATGCAGCAATCTGAACTCTGGGGCTTGGCTGGTGTGCGCGCCGAACCCATTGCCCATCAGCTGCATATTGCTCAAGAAGTTGCCGATCGTATTGCACCGCGTGTTTTGCTCGCTGATGAAGTGGGCCTGGGTAAAACCATTGAGGCAGGTTTAATTATTCACCGCCAGATTCTCAGTGGTCGTGCCAGCCGAATTTTATTGATGGTACCCGAAACATTGCAGCATCAGTGGTTGGTGGAAATGCGCCGTCGCTTTAATTTGGATGTCGCGCTATTTGATGCCGAGCGTTTTTTAGCCAGTGATGCAGACAACCCATTTGAAGACTGTCAAATTGCCTTAGTGGCGATGAACTGGTTAGTCGAGGACGAGCCTGCACAACAGGCATTGGCTGCATGCGACTGGGATATTATGGTCGTGGATGAAGCTCACCACTTAGTTTGGCATCCTGAACAATCAAGCCCAGCCTATCAATTGGTTGAAACCTTAGCGGCACGTATTCCAGGTGTATTGCTACTAACAGCAACGCCTGAGCAATTAGGCCAAGACAGCCACTTTGCGCGCTTGCGTCTGCTTGACCCGCATCGCTTCCATGATTTAGCCGCCTTTCGTGAAGAAAGTCAGCACTATCAAGCCATTGCTGAAGCCGTACGTGAACTGCTTGATCAAGACCAACTCACGGCAGATGCAGAGCAGACCATCCACACCTTTTTAGGTGATGACAGTCAGGCACTGATTGACGCCTTTAATAGCGGCGACACACACGCTGCACCGCGCTTAATTCGCGAACTACTCGACCGCCACGGTACGGGGCGTTTATTATTTCGTAATACTCGCGCAGCGATTTCAGGCTTTCCTGAGCGCCAACTGCACGCAGCACCCTTGGCCTACCCTGCACAATATTTAAATATACCAACAGACTTACACGCGCAACTCTATCCGGAAATCTATGTCGATGGACCTCTGGACGAATCAGAAGAAAGCGAAAGTTTACAATTCTGGTGGCGCTTTGATCCTCGCGTCGACTGGTTGCTCGATACGCTCAAACAACTCAAGCAAGAAAAAGTCTTAGTCATTTGTGCCCATGCACAAACTGCGCTTGATCTGGGCGATGCGCTGCGTATTCGCTCAGGCATCCCAGCCACAACTTTCCATGAAGGCATGAGCATCATTGAACGTGACCGTGCTGCAGCCTGGTTTGCGGATGATGAGTTTGGCGCGCAAGTGATGTTTTGCTCAGAAATTGGCAGCGAAGGTCGTAACTTCCAATTTAGCCATCATTTAGTGTTATTCGATTTGCCACAGCACCCTGACCTGCTTGAGCAGCGTATCGGACGTTTGGATCGAATTGGCCAGCAGCACACCATCGATATTCATGTCCCGTATTTGCTCGGTACAGCGCAGCAGCGTCTGTTTGAGTGGTATCAACAGGCATTAAATGCGTTCTTATCGACCTGCCCGACCGGTAACGCAGTGCAGTTAGAGTTTACTGAGCAACTGGACGCTCTATTGCTTGACGATGAAGACGAATCCGGTTGGCAGCAACTTTTAGAAAACGCTAGCGCCGCTCGCATACAACTCGAAAGTGAGATGGAAAAAGGCCGCGATCGTTTATTAGAAATCAACTCCAGCGGTGCGGGCCGCGGTCAAGCTTTGGTTGCAGCCATTGCAAAACAAGATGCCACCTTTACCCTGCCCATGTATATGGAGCAGCTGTTTAATGCCTTTGGTATTGAAAGTGAAGACCATTCAGAAAACGCACTGATCTTGCGTCCCAGTGAAAAAATGCTCGATGCCAGCTTCCCGCTGGGCAGCGATGAAGCAGTCACTATCACTTATGATCGTGAATTGGCCCTGAGCTTAGAAGATATGCAGTTTATGACCTGGGAGCACCCGATGGTGCAAGGCGGTATGGACTTAGTCTTATCCGGCTCGATGGGCAACACTGCAGTGGCGTTACTGAAAAACAAAGCCATTAAAGCCGGTACCATGCTGGTCGAGTTGCTATATGTCAGCGAAGCCATTGCGCCTAAGCACCTGCAACTGGGTCGTTTCTTACCACCGATTGCACTGCGCTGCTTACTGGATGATAAGGGCACTGACTTGGCCAGCCGCGTCAGCTTTGAAACGCTAAACGACCAACTGGAAAGCGTACCGCGCTCCAGTGCTAGCAAGTTTGCGCGCGCGCAACGCGATACATTATTACGCCTAGTGGATAGCGCTCAAAAAACGATGCAACCGCGCCATATTGAACGGGTAGAACAAGCCAACGCCGCCTTTACCGCCAGCATGGACGAAGAGATTGCACGCTTGAGTGCTTTACAAGCTATTAACCCAAGCGTGCGCGACGAGGAGATTGACACACTACGCGCTTATAAAGATCAAGGCCTGAGCATGCTCAGTAAAGCCGGTTTGCGTCTTGAGGCTATTCGCGTCTTAGTCGCAGGTTAACTCGGCGAACAGTGTTGCGTTGCATGTATAGAGCGCAGCACTGTTCACCCCTTCTGAGGCACAACCATGACCTATACTCTCAATCCTATTGGCCACGTGCGCTCGTGTTTTAAAGAAAAATTTGCCATTCCTCGCCAGCCGCATTTGGCTCCAGCGGCACACGGCTGTATTGAACTGCTTGCCCCCTATGATCAAGCTGATGCTATTGCTGGCCTTGAAGAGATCAGTCATATTTGGGTGATTTTTCTCTTCCATAAAAACCTTGAGCGCGCACCGCGTTTAAAGGTACGTCCGCCGCGCTTGGGTGGTAATAAAAGTATTGGTGTGTTTGCCAGTCGTGCAACCCATAGACCTAACGGTATAGGTCAATCAGCCGTACGTTTAGAGCGTGTTGAAGCAGGTCGTTTATGGGTATCGGGGATTGATTTGCTCGATGGCACACCGGTGTTGGATATCAAACCTTATGTGCCTTATGCCGATAGTTTACCGATGGCGCGCAATGCCATCGCTGAAGATGCACCCAAGCTGATTGCTGTGCGCTGGCAATCATCAGCCTTACAGCAAGCGCAACAGCATGCGCTACGTTTGCAACAACCTGTAGTGGAATTGATTGAGCAGTGTTTGGCGCAAGATCCACGTCCGGCTTATCAACAACCGACGCCGGAGCGGATCTATGGCGTGCAGTTTTGGGACGTGCAGGTGCGTTGGCGTTATTTAACGCTAGAGCAGATTGAAGTGGTTGAGGTCAGTCTGGTTTAACGCTTTATAATTGCACTGCATATTCTGCAAACTATAGCGCTGTGTGGTGTATTGATAAAAGCAGTTTTGTGCATGTCGCATCGCACTGATATCACTTTTCCCTCAACACAACATCCTGTTGCGATTCAGGCGCTACGCCATCCATGGCTGCGCTTGTCGTGACATCAGTGCGATGCTTGTTGAGCAGTGCTGTTGTGTTCGGGTTTTATGCAGAATTAAAGTGACTAAAATCAAAAGCCAAAGCCAACATAGTACTGAGCTTTAAATGATTAATGCTGCAAGAGCGCCAACGCTACATAGGGTCAATGAGTACTTCGGGGTTGATGTGGTGAGCGTAGCCATGGATGGCGTAGCGCCGGAGTTGAACCCCGGACGGGTTCATCGACGGATTAACATCAACCCCAAAGTACGCGCTACACATAGATCATGTTTAGCACGCTAAAACTCTTGTCCTAAGCAGTCACTTCCTTAGCAACTGGCACCAAGCGTCCATCTTCCAAAGTCAGGATGCGATCCATCTGCTGTGCTAACGCTGGGTCATGCGTGACCACTAAAAACGCAGTACCCAATGAAATTGACAGTTCTAAAATCAACTCTTGAATGGTCTGCGCCGTAGTACGATCAAGGTTGCCGGTCGGCTCATCGAGCAATACCAAAGCTGGCTGATTGACTAACGCCCGCGCAATCGCCACACGCTGACGCTCACCACCGGACAACTCTGAAGGCTTATGATGAATGCGCGGACCCAATCCAACGCGGGTCAATAAAGCTTCTGCACGTTGACGCGCTTCAGCGATTGGCAGTTTCCCAATTAACAAGGGCATACAGACGTTTTCTAGAGCGCTAAACTCCGCCAACAAGTGATGAAACTGATACACAAAACCCAATGCACGATTGCGCAACAAACCGCGTTTTTTCTCTGACAAGGCGGATAACTCTTCGCCCGCTAACCACACACTGCCAGTGCTGGGTGTATCTAAACCACCAAGCATATTCAGCAAGGTCGTTTTACCCGAGCCAGAGCTGCCAATAATAGCAACTCGCTCACCGGGCTTAAGCAACAACTCAACCCCTTGCAGTACATGCACTTGCGTTGGGCCTTCGTTGTAACTTTTACTGAGGTTACGGCATTCTAAAACAGCTGACTTACTCATAACGCAAAGCCTCCGCAGGTTCAGTTCGTGAAGCGCGCCACGCTGGATACAGGGTTGCTAAAAAGCTCATCAATAACGCCGCGCCACAGATCATCACCACATCATCTACGCGCAACTCAGAAGGTAAGTAACTGATAAAATAAACGTCGGAGCTTAAAAACTGATGACCAAAAAACTTTTCTATCGCTGCAATCCAAGTTGTGACATTCAGTGCACTGATCACCCCTAGCACGCCACCAATTAACGTACCCACCACACCGATCAGTGAACCCTGCACCATAAAGATCGCCATAATTTGTCCAGGTGAAGCACCTAAAGTACGTAAAATTGCGATATCGGCTTTCTTATCAGTCACCACCATCACTAAGGTGGAAATAATATTAAAAGCAGCAACGGCAACAATCAGCAGCAGCAACAGAGCAATCATGGTTTTTTCCATCTGAATCGCTTGGAATAAATTGCCATGACTGCGCGTCCAGTCTCGCGGATGCAAGTCTTCGTTGGGCATACTGCGAGCAATTTCCCACGCCACACGCGGTGCATCAAAAAGATTCGTCAGCTTTAAACGAATGCCTTCCACTTGATTGGGCTGCCAACGTGATAAACGTGCGGCATCTTCGATATTGATTAAGGCCAGCGAGCTATCAAGCTCAGCGCCCACTTTAAAAATACCCACGACAGTAAAACGCTTCAGGCGTGGAAACACACCAGCGGGTGTAATAGAAGCTTCAGGCAAGACAAAGGTCAACTTTTCGCCCACTGAAGCATTAAACATCGCCGCCGTTTGCTGGCCAATCACAATGCCAAACTCACCGCTTTGCAACGCTTCTAAACTGCCTTCCACCATATGATCGGTAATGATTGAGACATTTTTTTCAGCACTGGGCAACACACCGTTGACCAATACCGGCTGTACGCTACCGCTGTGCGTGAGCATGCCTTGTAATTGGGTAAAGGGAGCAACAGCCACCACATCAGGGTGCTGCTTGACTTGATCCCCCACTTGCTCCCAATCATCCAGCGGCGTATATGAGCTCACGGTCGCGTGGGGCACCATACCCAAAATTCGCGTGCGTAATTCACGGTCAAAGCCATTCATCACTGATAATACTAAAATCATCACCAACACCCCCAAGGCCAAACCGACCATGGATGTGAGCGAGATAAAAGAGATAAAGTGATTACGACGTTTGGCACGCGTGTAACGCATACCAACAAATAAAGCTAAAGGTCGAAACATAAGAATACATTCACAGAAAAGATTCGATAGGTTGGCAGTTTATTGCATGCCGATTTACACTCTGACCTCCATTGCAGCCATGGGTTCGTCATGTCCACACAAGATACCGAAGATCGTCGCGAATACTATCGCATTGACGATCAAATCGCACTGCAAATTCGTTTAGCAGATGCACCCGCACACGAAGATTCCCTGCTATTTAACTTGCTCGGTGATTTACATTTACTGGAATATGACGCCCTGCCCTTATTACGCTCGGTCGCCGAAACAGACCGTGCTGTGGCAAGCTATTTAAAAGTCATGAACAAGCGCATTGATTTAATAGCTCAAGTTTTAGCACGTGATTT
>JAAZJF010000241.1 GCA_012800475.1 Gammaproteobacteria bacterium | reverse complement strand
GTGCCTGATATTTTGATCAGCTCTGACTTTATTGTGGGTTTCCCCGGTGAAACCGAAAAAGACTTTGAGCAAACCATGCAGCTCGTTGCTGATGTGGATTTTGATTTTTCCTATTCCTTTATCTACAGCCCTCGCCCAGGCACACCGGCAGCTGAGCTTAAAGATGACACCCCAGAAGAAGTGATCAAACACCGTTTAGGCCTGTTGCAACACCGTTTGCAACAACAAGGCTTTGCGCATACACGCCGTATGGCCAACACAGTGCAGCGTATTTTGGTCAATGATTATGCGAAAAAAGACCCAGGACTATTGCAAGGTCGTAACGAAAATAACCGTATTGTTTACTTTCGTAGCAACAATCCTGCATTAATTGGGCAATTTGTCGATGTGTTTATCGAAGAAGCTAAGCCGTTCACCTTGCATGGTCGACTGGTTGAGTAAGACCTTAGGCCTCTAGACAGCGTTTTAGTGAATAAAATACTGTTCAGGATAAGATTAAACTGGCTTATTCCATAAAACCCTGCTAAGTTCGCCCGCTTGTGAGCGTAGAGGTCGTTATTCAGGGAACTGATTAACGCTTATTACGTAGTGATTTAGAGCGTTTAAGAGGCGGACCTATGCCCAAGACAACTGAAAACCCAAGCAACCCATTAGACAATACTTTTGCACCTTATGAATTAGCTAAGGATGAAGAGTATATGAGCGAAAAGATGCGCGCCCACTTCACTAACATTTTAAACATCTGGAAACAGGAGTTAATGGAAGAAGTGGATCGCACCGTGACTCATATGAAGGATGAAGCGGCAAACTTTCCAGATCCAGCGGACCGCGCCAGTCAAGAAGAAGAGTTCAGTCTTGAACTGCGCACCCGTGACCGCGAGCGTAAACTGATTAAGAAAATTGATGAAACCATCGAACTCATCAAAGAAGATGATTACGGCTGGTGTGATGCCTGTGGCGTCGAAATCGGCATACGCCGTCTCGAAGCACGCCCAACAGCAACACTGTGCATCGACTGCAAAACTCTAGCAGAAATCAAAGAGAAACAGATGGGCTCGTGATACCAACGCAGCACCACAAAAAACGGAGCCATAAGCTCCGTTTTTTATTGTCTGACAGTGTTACAAAACACTATTTTATATGGCACAACACGGCCTACCTTGATGAGTAAGGCGTGCTGATCAAGATCAGCTTTCAGTGGTCAAAGCGTTACGTAACTCAACCAGCGCTGCCGCACATAACTCAGCACTGCTATAGGTTTGGCTTTGCGCAATGCACTCGCCCTCAAACCAAATACTCAACTGCTGATCAGTATCGCGTATATCTAAAGCCTCTTGCGCTGTTTGCACATGCTTGGATGCCATGCCCGCACTGCGGCCATCAGCAAAAGCTTTCGACAAGACTAAATCTTCGCCTGCGACACTTAAAATGCGGAAACGAAAGCCTTCCTCGTCTTTAAAGCTGACCACACGGCTGGCTTTTTTAGCTTTTTTCTTGCTGGTCGTCACATCAGTGCCCTGCACAGCAAAACTGCGCAAACCCACTGCTTCACGCAACTGCGCTAAAAAAGGCGTAGCCACTTTACGTGCTTTAACTGCACCCGCTTGCAAGATATCTTCCATGTCGTTGGGCTTGGCCATAAAGTCATGGTAACGCTCACGCGGCTCAGCCAACTGCTCATCAAGCAAGGTAAACAAGCGCTGCTTGGCTTCACCCCAAGCTAAACCTGCGGTTAAATCTGCGCGCATAACGGCTTGCTCAGCGCTGGTGGAAAACGCTTGATACAAGGTAAACAGGTGGGAGTTGTCTGGGTCTTTAGGCTCGCCAGGTAACTTTGAGTCAGTGACAAAGCGCGAAATGGCGCTTTTCAATTCTTTACTTGAGGAGAATAACGGAATGGTATTGTCATAGCTTTTTGACATCTTACGGCCATCTAAACCGGGCAACGTGGCGACATCTTCTTCGATCACCGCTTCAGGCATCGCAAACAACTCACGACCCTGACCAAATAGATGGTTAAAGCGCTGACCAATATCACGCGCCATTTCCACGTGCTGCACTTGGTCGCGCCCCACTGGAACCTTGGTGGCGTTGAACATCAAAATATCCGCAGCCATCAGTACCGGATAGCTGAACAAGCCCATGGTCACACCCGCATCAGGATCCAGTCCTGCCGCCTCATTCTGATCCACCGAAGCTTTGTAGGCATGCGCACGGTTTAACAGGCCTTTGCCCGCTACGCAGGTCAGCAGCCACATCAGTTCAGTGATCTCTGGAATATCGGACTGGCGATAAAAAGTGGCGCGTTCCACATCCAAACCACCAGCCAGCCAGGTGGCGGCGATTTCTAAGCGCGAACGCTGAATACGCGCCGGATCATCGCACTTAATCAGCGCATGGTAATCGGCTAAGAAGTAAAACGACTCCACATTATCGACTTGGCTGGCAGCAATCGCTGGGCGAATTGCGCCGGCATAGTTACCTAAATGCGGCGTGCCAGTGGTGGTAATTCCAGTTAAAACTCGCGTGCTCATGATGTACTCAATCAGTTCTAAAAATTAAAGGCGTTCGGCAACGAGCTGCTTTAGCTCGGGCAGTCGGCCATGGAAAAAGTGCCCACATTCTGCCACTTTTAACAGCTCATGGGGCTGACTTAATGCAGCTGACCACTGATATACCATCTGCGGATCAATGACTTCATCGTCTTCAGGCTGAATCACCGCCAGCTGACACTGGCTGGCCAAAGCATGCTCTGCGTCCAAACGCATCACCGCAGGCGCGACTAAATACAGCTGTTTAACCGCCGTACCGGCCTGCTCTAAGCGGCCCGACAAGCTACCTGCAACAAAACCACCAAAGGAAAAACCTAAAAGATAAATAGGTAAACCTGGGTGCTGCTCTTGCAACCAAGCTAACGCGGCTTGAGCATCATCCACTTCACCGCGATTCATATCATGGCTGCCAGCACTGTGACCGGTGCCACGATAATTAAAGCGTAACGTAGCCAAACCGCTATCACGCGCAGTGCGCTGCAAGGTCGACACGACTTTATTGAGCATCGTGCCGCCTTGGCTCGGGTTAGGATGGCATATCAAAGCAATCCCATGGGCATCAGTCACAGGCTGATGCAGTGCTTCTAACACACCCACAGGGCCATCAATTAGGACAGGATTTTCACGCATAAACACAAAGGACTCCGTGACCCCTTCTGGGGTATATTTGTCTAGTGGCAAGTATGCTCAAAAAAGCTGATACTGTGACACCTAGGTGCCTGTTCGAAGCTGTACAGAACAGGCAGAAGTGGTTAACGTAAAGCAAAGCCGTTTAAAGAGGAAGTCTTGTGGAACAGTCACTCCCCGTTTGGATAATCCCAGCACTCACTTTAGTGGGTGGAATTGTTATCGGTGTTATTTTAGCACGCGTATTGCAACGTACAGCACCTGGCAAAACTCAGCATCAGCTGGATGAGCTACAGGAACGTTTTGATAGCTATCAAAGTGAAGTGGTCACGCATTTTAATACCACGGCATCATTAGTAAAAAAACTGACGCAAAACTATCAAGATGTGCAAGAACATTTATCCACTGGAGCTGAGCGTTTAGCTTTAGACGAAGTCACACGTGAGCGTTTAATGGCCAGTTTGGTCGACGATTCACGTCCGCGTGAGCGTCTCAAACCTCAGCATGACAGTCAGTTTGATCTGGCCGCTGAACCACCCCGTGATTACGCGCAAAAACACGAAGGTGATCCAAGCATGTTAGCTGAAGGTTATGGCTTAAAGCGCTGATCGTTTGTGTATCAATTTACAAAAAAAGGAGCCTCAAGTGCTCCTTTTTTTGTGCCTAGATTCTAAGCTAATCAGCCCATTGAGCCGCTGATTTGCAGCGCAAAGATGAGCATCACTCAGGGCCTGCGCGAGCCACTGAAGCCCGCAAGCGTTAATCTGAAGGTGGGCGCACACCAATCACTGCAGTGAGCGAGTGTGGCTGGCCGTTACGCAAAATATCCAATTGAATATCATGCCCGGGCATCATCAGCGCCACTTGATTCATCGTTGTGCGGCCATCAAGCGCATCTTCTTGAGCAATTTTTAGAATAATATCCCCAGGCTGCAGACCTGCTTTTGCTGCGGGCCCTTCACGATAGACGCCAGCGACCAAGATGCCTGGGCTGTCGAGTAAACCAAAGGATTCAGCCAGCTCTGGCGTGAGTGCTTGCACTTCCAGCCCTAACCAGCCGCGCACCACCTGCCCTTTTTCTACAATCGAGCGCATCACATCGATGGCCAGCTTGACCGGGATAGCAAAGCCTATGCCTTGTGAACCGCCGGAGCGGGAAAAAATCGCGGTATTAATCCCTAGTAAATTGCCTTGTGCATCCACCAATGCGCCACCTGAGTTACCGGGGTTAATCGCTGCATCGGTTTGAATAAAGTCTTCATAGGTATTGAGGCCCAACTGGTTACGCCCCGTGGCACTGATAATGCCCATGGTCACGGTTTGCCCCACTCCAAACGGGTTACCAATGGCCAGTACCACATCGCCAATGCGAATGGTGTCTGAGCGACCTAAGGTGATGGCGGGCAAATCGGGTAGATCAATTTTCAAGACGGCTAAGTCGGTTTCTGGATCACTGCCGATCACGCGCGCTAAGGTTTCGCGCCCGTCTTTGAGCGCCACGATGATTTGATCAGCACCCGCTGTGACGTGGTTATTGGTGAGTAAATAGCCTTCTTTGCTCATCAAAACGGCTGTTCCTAAACTGGACTCCATGCGCTTTTGACGGGGTAAACTATCACCATAAAACTGTTTAAATGTCGGGTCGCTATAGAGCGGATGCTCAGGCCGACTGACGACTTTTGCGGTGTATAAGTTAGCCACTGCAGGTGAGGCATGGCTCACGGCATCGGCATATGAGGCCGGAGCACTGCCAGCACGATGCGTGTACGCGGGTGCTTGCTGAATATGCAAGTCGGCCGTGGGCAATCCAACCCAATGCGGAAAACGCTCTATCAGTAGCAATGCCACTAAGACGCCGACCAGTAAGGGCCAGCCGTACACTTTAAAAATGTGTGACATATTAATAGACAGTTCCCGATTTAAAACAACTCAACTCATTCACCTAAGGGTTGCGACACACGGTAAAAATTAACCTGCTGTAGACTTGGGCTTTAAAGCGCTGGCATCCTCAGCCACACTAGCAAAATGCATTATAGGATGCGCAAGTGAATTAAAATACTACCCATTTACGACTAAGGAAGAATTATGTTTGTTGAGCGCAACCTTCTTGTGCAGGATCTTGAGCAGTTTCTGAATGTGAGTGCTATCAGTGATTATTGTCCCAATGGTTTGCAGGTGGAGGGTAAATCACGTATCCAGCGTATTGTCAGTGGCGTAACGGCCAGTCAGGCGTTGATTGATGCGGCGATTGAGCTGCAAGCGGATGCGCTTTTGGTGCATCACGGTTATTTCTGGAAGGGTGAGGATCAAGCCATTGTGGGCATGAAGCAGCGGCGGATTAAGGCGCTGTTGGCGCATGATATCAATCTACTGGCCTATCATTTGCCGTTGGATGTGCATCCTGTGGTGGGTAATAACGTGCAATTGGCGCAGCGTTTGGGTTTGACGGTGACGGGGCCGTTGGAGCCTAATAATCCGCGTAATGTGGGGTTGGTGGGTGAATTGGATGTGGCGCTGTCGGCGAGTGAGTTTGCGACGCGTATTGAGGGGGCTTTGCAGCGTGCGCCTTTGGTGGTGGATCATGGGCAGCTGATTAAGCATGTGGCGTGGTGTACGGGTGGCGCGCAGGGTTATCTTGAGCAGGCGATTGCGGCGGGTGTGGATGCTTATATTACGGGTGAGGTGTCGGAGCGTACGTTTCATGAGGCGCGTGAAAATGGCATCAGTTTTTTTGCTGCGGGGCATCATGCGACTGAGCGTTATGGTGTGCAGGCGCTGGGTGAGTGGTTGGCTGAGCGGTTTGGGATTGAGCATCAGTATGTTGAGTGTGACAATCCGGTGTGATTTGCAGCGAGACTGGTGCAGGCGGTATCTCGAAGTGCGGTGTATATGACTCTTGATTGGTTAATCCTTCATCAAGCTGCGTAGCAAAGTGAGTGCGATTTAGAACCAGATGGGTGCAGGTCGTACCTCGTGCATGCTGCTTTTCCCTCCACGGAGCGTCCCGCTCAAAGTCGGGCGCTGCGCCATCCATGGCTTCGCTTGACGCAGTACGCACGAGGTACTTATTGATCATTTGTGTGGTTGGGTAGTTTGTCGCATGACGATTAAATTGTTTACTAGCTC
>JAAZJF010000375.1 GCA_012800475.1 Gammaproteobacteria bacterium | reverse complement strand
GGTATCGTGATTGGTAAAGAAGTCTTTGGTGGTACCGGTAAAAACTTCCTCAACCCTGCTTTGGCAGGCCGTGCTTTCTTATACTTTGCTTACCCTGCGCAGTTGTCAGGTGATGCAGTATGGACGGCAGTGGATGGTTTTGCTGGCGCAACCGCGTTAAGCCTTGGCGCTGCCGGTGGTATGGAGCAGGTGATGGGTGCGGGTATCACGTGGATGGATGCCTTTATCGGTAAAGTGCACGGTTCTGTCGGTGAGACCAGTACCTTGGCCATCTTTATTGGTGGTGCAGTGTTGCTGATCATGCGTATTGCTTCATGGCGTATTGTGGCAGGTGTCATGATCGGGATGGTGGCGTTAAGCACACTGTTTAATATGCTGGGCTCTGATACCAACCCCTTGTTTGCGATGCCGTGGCATTGGCATCTAGTGATCGGTGGTTTTGCGTTCGGTATGATCTTTATGGCGACTGACCCTGTGTCGGCATCCATGACTAATACCGGTAAGTGGATTTATGGCATCGTGATTGGACTGATGACAGTACTGATCCGAGTGGTGAACCCAGCGTTCCCAGAAGGCATCATGCTGGCGATTCTGTTTGCCAACTTATGTGCGCCATTAATTGACCACTTTATTGTTCAGGCCAATATTAAGCGGAGGCTGGCACGTCATGTCTAGTCAAAGAGAATCAACCACCCGCACGCTGATCGTCGCTTTGATTGTGTGCTTAGTGTGTTCAATATTTGTTGCAGGTGCTGCAGTTGCTTTGCGTCCCACACAAACGGAAAACCGTTTACTGGATAAACAGCGCAGTATTTTAGCTATTGCTGGACTGGGTGATGCCAGTCTTTCAAGTGCGCAAGTTAAACAGATGTTTGATGAGCGTATTCAAGCGCATGTTGTGGATTTAGAAACAGGTAAGTTTTCTGATGCACAAGACCCGATCACCTTTGATCCATTAGCATCATCTAAAGACCCTGCTTTATCAAAAGCCTTAACAGGTCAAGAAGATATTGCTTCCATCAAGCGTCGTGAGCGTTATAGCACTGTGTATATGGTTGAGCATGACGGCCAGTTGGACACACTCATTGTGCCCGTGCGTGGTTATGGCTTGTGGTCAACTTTACATGGCTTTATTGCTGTGAAAGGTGACTTAAATACAGTGGCTGGCTTTGGTTTCTACGAGCACGGTGAAACACCAGGTCTGGGGGGCGAGATTGATAACCCCAACTGGCGCAAACTGTGGTTAGACAAGAAACTCTTTGACAGTAACGACAAAGTCGCTATCCGTGTCATTAAAGGTAACGTTGACTCAAGTAGCGCCACAGCTGAAAACCAGGTGGATGGCTTAGCTGGTGCAACGCTAACCAGTAATGGTGTCACTCACTTAGTGCAGTTCTGGCTGGGTGAAAATGGCTTTGGTCGCTTTATTGAGCATTTACGTGCAGGGGAGGCGTAAAGATGTCACAGCCAACAATTAAACAGGTTCTACTCGATCCTATTTTTAATAACAACCCTATTGGCTTACAGATTCTCGGTATCTGTTCGGCACTGGCGGTTACTACCAACGTTGAAACTGCGTTAGTCATGTCAGCTGCACTGACCTTGGTAACAGCGTTTTCAAATATGTTTATCTCGATGATCCGTAAGCAGATCCCCAGCTCAATTCGTATGATTGTGCAAATGGTGATTATTGCTTCGTTGGTGATCGTCGTTGACCAAGTCCTCAAAGCTTACGCCTACACACTGTCTAAGCAGCTGTCGGTATTCGTCGGTTTGATTATTACCAACTGTATTGTGATGGGTCGTGCAGAAGCATTTGCCATGTCCAATCCGCCAGTGATTTCGTTCTTCGATGGTATTGGTAACGGCTTGGGCTACAGTGCCATGCTGGTTGTTTTGGGTATCATCCGTGAGTTGCTTGGTGCAGGTAAGTTGATGGGTTACACCATTTTCCCTGTAGTCAACGATGGCGGCTGGTACTTGCCCAACGGTATGTTGCTGCTACCACCGTCGGCATTCTTCTTAATTGGTTTAATTATCTGGGGACTGCGTATGTGGAAAAAAGGACAGGTTGAAGAAGCTGACTTCCGCATCGCTGCGCATTCTCAAGAGAAGGAGGCGTACTGATGGAACACTACATCAGCTTATTTGTTAAGGCGGTGTTTGTTGAAAACATGGCTTTGGCATTCTTCTTGGGTATGTGTACTTTTATCGCGATTTCCAAAAAAGTGGAAACTGCGATTGGTCTAGGTATTGCTGTGGTTGTGGTACAGGTGATTACTGTACCGGCCAACAACCTGATTTATACCTACTTACTTAAAGATGGCGCATTAGCTTGGGCAGGTATGCCTGAAGTTGATTTAAGCTTTTTAGGCTTGCTCAGCTATATCGGTGTGATTGCCGCCATTGTGCAAATCCTTGAAATGCTGCTCGATAAGTACGTACCTGCGTTATATAACGCATTGGGCGTGTTCTTGCCGTTGATCACCGTAAACTGCGCCATCATGGGTGGTACGTTGTTTATGGTTGAGCGTGATTATAACTTCACAGAAAGTACCGTGTATGGCTTAGGTTCAGGTTTTTCTTGGGCGTTAGCGATTGCGTTACTGGCGGGTATCCGTGAGAAGTTAAAATACAGCGACGTGCCTGTTGGGCTGCAAGGCTTGGGCATTACCTTTATCACGATTGGCTTAATGTCATTGGGCTTTATGTCCTTCTCTGGCATTCAACTGTAAGGAGTAGCGAGTTATGAATTTCGAGATTTTTCTCGCTATTGGCATGTTTACCGCGATCGTACTCGCACTGGTAGTGATGATTCTTGTTGCTCGTGCGCGTTTAGTGTCGGACGGTGATGTGACCATTAATATCAACGGCGAGCGTACGATTACCGTACCCGCTGGTGGTAAGTTGCTACAAACACTTGCCGGTAACGGTATCTTCCTCTCATCCGCATGCGGTGGTGGTGGTACCTGTGCGCAGTGCAGCTGTGTGATTACCAGTGGCGGTGGTGAAATGCTACCCACTGAAGAGTCACACTTTACTAAGCGTGAAGGTAAAGAAGGCTGGCGTTTATCTTGTCAGGTTGCAGTTAAACAGGATATGGATATTCAGATCCCTGAAGAGATTTTTGGGGTGAAGAAGTGGGAATGTACGGTTGAGTCCAATCCCAACGTGGCAACCTTTATTAAAGAGTTGACCTTGCGTATTCCTGATGGCGAGGATGTGAATTTCCGCGCCGGTGGTTATGTGCAGTTGGAGTGTCCGCCGCACGTTGTGCAGTACAAGGATTTTGATATTCAGCCTGAGTTCCATGCCGACTGGGATAAGTTTGATATTTGGCGTTACAGCTCAACTGTCACTGAACCGACCATTCGTGCGTACTCCATGGCCAACTACCCTGAAGAAACGGGTATCGTGAAGTTCAATATTCGTATTGCTACACCACCACCAGGCCGTGATGATTTACCTGCGGGTATCATGTCTTCTTGGGTATTTAGCCTCAAAGAAGGCGATAAAGTGACTGTGTACGGCCCCTTCGGTGATTTCTTCGCTAAAGATACGGATGCAGAGATGGTATTTGTGGGGGGTGGTGCAGGTATGGCACCCATGCGCTCGCACATCTTTGACCAGCTCAAGCGTTTGCACAGCACACGTAAAATCAGCTTCTGGTATGGCGCACGATCTTTACGTGAAGCCTTCTATGTGGATGAGTACGATAAGCTGCAAGAAGAAAATCCAAACTTCACCTGGCACTTAGCGTTATCAGATCCATTGCCAGAAGATAACTGGACTGGTCCAACAGGCTTTATTCATAATGTTCTGTATGATAATTACCTGAAAGATCACCCCGCACCCGAAGACTGTGAGTTCTACATGTGTGGACCGCC
>JAAZJF010000240.1 GCA_012800475.1 Gammaproteobacteria bacterium | reverse complement strand
GCGTTTTTTAAGTGCTCAACCCCAGTCTAAAATCCACGCATTGCACACTAAAACCCGCACTACAGCCGTGCTAAACTGCTCCAACATTTTTAGTAAGTAGCTCGTATTGTGTCCACTACTGCGCCTCATACCATCGCCTGTCATTGGCAGACTGCACCCACGCCCCATGCACAACTCAATGACTGGCTGTTTGATCAAGGATCACTCACGCAGCGTCTCACACAGCTGTGTCGTACCGCGTTTACAGTCAAAGTGATTGACGAAGGCTGGCACACACTCACGGCAGATGAGTGCCAAGCATTAGCTATTACACCAGGCAGCTGCGGCTGGGTACGTGAAGTTTTTTTATGTGACGGCGAGCAACCTTGGATTTTTGCGCGCAGTGTCGCAGGGCAGACGGCTTTGCAAAGCTCTGACTTTGCCATCAGCGAATTGGGCACCCGCTCGCTCGGCGCCACACTGTTTAGCCAGCATGCCTTTAAACGCGGCCCGATGTATATTCAGCGCTTAGACTGCGCGCAGCTACCGATTTCAGTGCAGCATTACACTCAGCAGCAGCCCCATGTCTGGGCGCGGCGCTCATGTTTTACTAAAAATGCACTGGGTATACTTGTGGCAGAAGTGTTTTTGCCACAACTTTGGCACGATACGCAGCAGCTCGAATGCAATAGATTGTAATCGCCATTTATCACCGTCTTTATCAGGGAGTCTTTGTATGTATCAACAGTTATTAAAATCCTTTAATCGTCTGCACCCCAGAGCTTGGGATTTTATTCAGTTGATGCGTTTAGATCGCCCTATTGGTATTTATTTACTAATGTGGCCCACGTTATGGGCGTTATGGATTGCTGGCGATGGTGCGCCCAGCCTAAAAAATATCCTGATTTTTGTCCTTGGGGTGATCTTAATGCGCTGCGCAGGCTGCGCTATTAATGACTTTGCTGACCGAGGCATTGATGGCGATGTCGCACGCACCAAAGGTCGACCCATTGTCACTGGGCGTATTAGCGCCAAGGAAGCACTGATCACCTTTGCTGTACTGGTAGGCATCAGCTTTTGTTTAGTGTTGTTCACCAGCGCACAAACGGTCTACTGGGCATTTTTAGCCGTGGGGTTGGCGGCTTTATATCCATTTACCAAACGCTACACCCATTACCCGCAAGTCGCTTTAGGCGCAGCCTACTCGTGCAGTATTATTCTGGCCTTTAGTGCGCAACATGGCTCAGTACCTACAGCGGTGTGGCTGATTTATCTGGCCAACCTGCTCTGGACTATTGCCTACGACACCTATTACGCCATGAGCGACCGTGAAGATGATTTAAAAATAGGGGTCAAATCCACGGCTGTATTATTTGGCAGTGCTGATCGCACGATTATTCTGAGTTTACAAAGCAGCGCCCTGCTATTGCTACTCATAGCGGGTTATCAATTTGGCTTGGGTGGGTATTTTCACTTAGGTCTAGCGGGTGCCGCAGCTTGTTTTATTTGGGAGTTTCGCCACACGCGTCAGCGCGATGCGCAGACTGCACTGGAGGCCTTTTTACACAATCACTGGGCCGGTTTTGCAATTTTACTGGGCATCATCGCGCACTACACATTAGCTGCTTAATCAGCTGATCGGCTGTGGCAGTGGCAGTGGCAGTGGCAGTCAGATCAGTCTATTCACCGCCGATGGCGAAGTTGGGCAAACTATTCACCGGTTGATTAAAGTCGAATGGAATCGACTCAACCGCTAAGCCCATATTGCGCTGCACGACAAAATGTAAATGCGGCCCGGTGCTGTTACCTGTATTGCCCGAGCGCGCTAAAGGCGAGCCTTGCTCAAGGCGCTGCCCTTCAGTAACCAGCACTGATCCTTTTTGCAAATGCAAATACACACCCATGGTGCCGTCATCATGCAAAATACGCACAAAATTACCTGCAGGATGGGTACCACGACCGCTTTGCTGATTCTCAATTTTCACCACTACACCACCGCGGGCCGCAACAATGGGTGTGCCCTCGGGCATCGCAATATCTAAAGCGTAGCGACTTTTAGCAGTAAAATGACTGTACTTACCGTTTGCACCTTGGGTTAAACGAAACGGCCCGCCACGCCACGGCAAAGGGTATTGCGTACTCGATGGCTGCATATTGGGATCACCTAAGGCATAGCGCAACTTAGGTGTATACTGCACCGCTTGCGCGGGATTACTGGGCATTAAAGTGAGTAATGCCGTGGTGCTGCGCGCAGGTAACACTTGACGCAATGGCGACTGGATTGGATTAGCAATATGTTTTTGCTGCTCAAGCTGCAATTCAACTTCAACCGGTGCATACAAGTTATTGCGCAACACCAGCACTTCAGCACCGTCTTGCTGGCGTGTTTCTAACTTCACGTCATCTTCAATACGCTCAACCATACGATCGTTAAACACAAAGACTTGCGCCCCTGTTTGCGCCTGATCGGTATAGGTCACAACCCCGTTGGCATCCGTATATTTATACACAGTAAAGCTGTAACTTGGCTGACTGATCAGCGTAACGGCCAGCATGGCTAAGATTTTTTTATACATCACAGATACCCAGTCCAATACCCTGCATTACAGGGTAGCAGCGCCTGCTGCGCTCGCAAGAGCAACGATCAATAGTGTGACCGAGTCGACTTTACGCATGCGCAAGTGGTGCGCTATCAAGCACTCGGACTGAAATGACGCTGCGTGGTACCCCGAGCAATCAGGCGTGAGAGGTAATCCATTTTTTTCGGATCACTGTCAACAAAACGACAAGTCACCTGCAACCATTCACTATCGGGTTTGGATTCTAAAGCGCTGATCGCCTGTACATAAGCATTGAGCCGCGCAACTTCGGCTTCTTCGCCTTGCTCTAAATCCAGCACTGCATTGTCTAAAATTTGCGGCAAAGTTGTTGTGCGCTTCACGACTAGCAAAGCATCTTTTAAACTCAAGGCTTTAATCACACAAGCAAACTCACCATTGGATAAACGCAAACGTCCCTGACCTTGACCACGCACACCACTGCTGGCAGTGGCGGCCGGTGCAGCAGGCTGAGACACAGGTTTAGCCGCGGGTTGCGCAGCTGCAGCTGGAGTTTTTGGCGGTGCCGAAGCGGCTAACAAAGGTGAGCTGAACGCAGGTTTAGGTGCCGCCGGTGTTGCGGGCTTCTGCCCTGTCAGTACGGATAAAGAATCATTGCTCACACCCGT
>JAAZJF010000239.1 GCA_012800475.1 Gammaproteobacteria bacterium | reverse complement strand
GTGAAGCATTTTATTCCAAACAAAGCGAGCACAACCAAACGACTTAGCAAAGAACTCTTGCTGTTCAGTCGTTGGATAGAGCCTGTACTTATAGGCTTTTAGTATGCATGCACTCATGCTGTATATAATACCAGTAAGGGTCTGTAGTGCAAAGGTTTCATAAGCCAACAGGCTAGCGCCTGCACCGCATTCATCCCACCACCTAAGAGATGGGGGAATTCTGCGGAATTTTTGTTAAACGTCACAAAAAAACGATACTATTCGCTGCACATTCTAGAGCGTCCTGCATGCTAATTTTAGCGCTACAAACACTAAGTTACGCAGTGCTGTGCAGTTCGCTGCGAACCTAAATGAGATCATATCGACTTGAAAGCTAAAGCTCTGTTTACGCACATTCTAAAAATCCGTCTCTGGGTTTGGATTGTGCTGTGCCTCATATTGCTGGGCGCTTTTCAATTGCACATACACCACCTCGATGACCGTTTGTATTACTGGTACAAAACCACCCAGCACACTAAAACGTGGCAAAATCAAAGCACATGGCTGCCAGCCTACCAGGTTGAGATTGATGCCAAGCCTGTCGTCGGGATTAAAAACAACCTTTCAGGCCTCACCTACGATCCTGATTTGGACCTATTATGGGCTGTGACCAATGGCCCCAATGAGCTGCTTGCTCTGAGCACAGCCGGCGAGATCCAAGCCCGCTACCAACTCAAAGGCTTTGACGATGTTGAAGCCTTGGCTTATTTGGGGCAGGGGCAACTGGTCATCGCTGAAGAGCGCAAACAAAATCTGGTGATCATCAAGATCCCCATCCAACAAGACGGCACACAGAAACCCACAGCCACATTGCAGTATGGCGAGTACCCATCAATCACTTTAGCTTTATGGGATGAAGATAATAAAGGTATTGAAGGGTTGGCCTATGATCTTAAAAATGATCGCCTGTATGTCGCTAAAGAACGCGACCCGATTCAATTGCTGGAAGTGAGCGGTATTCAAGCCAGCCTCAAGCAAGGGCTGTCAGTGCAGGTGCGTAACTTATCCAACATAGTCAAAGACAATGTGTTCGCCACCGACTTATCTTCAGCAACATTCGATCAAAAAAATGGACATCTAATTTTACTCAGTGACGAATCAAAACTGCTGATCGAACTGACCGCTGAAGGCCAAGTGATTAGTTTTCGCTCACTGTCACGTGGATTTGCTGGATTACGCAGGGGAATACCGCAAGCTGAAGGCGTCAGCATGGATGATGATGGGAATTTATATGTTGTCAGTGAACCCAATTTATTTTACCGCTTCACTCGCGATGCCCAATAAAATGGTTAATAGCTATATAGATGATTAGGCTGCACACGCAGGTGTCAGCGCTGAATGTATCAGAATGGTGCACTCGGCGGGATTCGAACTGCCTTCGGAGGGCGGTGGTCAGAGCTAAAATCACTACTTACAGCGGTACTCATATTTGTGTATACTGCGCGCCACGCACCCGTAGCTCAGTTGGATAGAGTGCACCCCTCCGAAGGGTGAGGCCACAGGTTCGACTCCTGTCGGGTGCGCCATTTCTCTTATTTTTCAAGCCAACTTGTTGGATTCGCCCTAATTGGTCACCATTTGCGATTTTTGCAGCGGTGACCAAACGGTGACCAAACGGTGTCTAGCATAAAAAACCATCTATTTTCTGTGCTCAAAAAAATGACACCCGCTTTTACGTGACTATTCTTGAGCTCCAACACTAACGTTACTACTTCAACAGCAACTCGCCCTTTATTACCGACTTATTTTTCCGTCTCGATAGAGACTAGAATATGCTCGGCCACTTCATTGGTATTCACGCCAAAATAGGTACACAGCTTATCCAGTACGTCTGTCGTCGTAACATAACCTTTTATGTTTGCGATTCTAGATAAGG
>JAAZJF010000373.1 GCA_012800475.1 Gammaproteobacteria bacterium | reverse complement strand
TAAAAACATCGCCTGCTCAACCCATTTCACTCGTGCTTGCATGGCTGTAGTTCCTTTCATCATAAAAAAGAGCAAGTTTAGCACAGTGTTCGCTACGACTTGCCCCGCCATACCAACGGATGTACAACTAGAAAACGTGACGCACATCACGGTTGCACAATCCTATAAGCTACAAACGACTTATCAGCATCATAAGTAAGGCACACTGAAGAAAATATAAAAAAGAACGCTACCCAGTATAGGTAGACGGAGTTCTGCGTGAGGGACACACCATGGCAGTTGTTACATTTACACCTAAAATCGATAATCTAGAACACTTTCTCGCTGAATGCGATCTACGCCATCACCCAAGTAAGAGCATGATTATTTCTGCTGGCCAACCATGCGAGTCACTGTTCTTTATCTTACAAGGCACTGTGACTATCGTGCTTGAACCCAGCCCCAATAAAGAAATTATTGTCAGTTATCTAAACCAAGGTAATTTTTTTGGTGAAATGGGTTTATTTAACAACAGCAACACAACAGCGCGACGCAGCGCTGGCGTACGTGCAAAAACTGACTGTGATATTGCAGAAATCAGCTATGTAAAGTTTCGCCAATTGATTCAGCAATACCCAGATATTCTTTACGCTCTGTCCAGTCAAATGTCCGATTGCCTACGCAACACCAGTCGCAAAGTGGGTGACTTAGCTTTTTTAGACTCCAGTGGGCGCGCTGCTCACGCCCTACTCAACTTAGCCAAGCATAGGGATGCGCTGACTCACCCTAAAGGTATGCAAATTAAAATCTCACGCCAAGAACTCGGACATATTGTTGGCTGCTCAAGAGAAATGGCCGGGCGCGTACTTAAAAGTCTAGAAGAACAAGGCTTAATCAGCGTCCAGGGCCAAACCATTGTGGTGTTTGGTACACGTTAGTTGCAACTAATCAGAGCCTGTCTAAGCAGGCCCTGATTAGTCAGGCTCTGGAACTCATGGAGCGGCTTAACCTCTTAACGATGTACAGGTCGTTTTTGTAACTTACGCTGCAAGGTGCGACGGTGCATACCCAGCGCGCGCGCAGTAGCAGAGATATTACCGTCATGCTCACCGAGCACACGCTGAATATGCTCCCACTGTAAGCGGTCCACCGACATCGGATTTTCTGGTACTAAGGTCGCCAAATCAGCATGATCCGACAACAATGCAGCCAAAACATCATCCGCATCCGCAGGCTTACATAAATAGTTAGCGGCGCCCCGTTTAATCGCTTCAACTGCAGTGGTAATGCTGGAGTAACCCGTCAGGATTAACACCTTCATTTCCGCATCCAACTCCAGTAGCTTAGGCAATAACACTAAGCCCGAATCACCTTCCATCTTCAGATCAAGTACTGCGTAATCTGGCACATCATCTTTGGCCAGCGCCAAACCTTCATCAGCCGAACCGGCAGTTGAGACACGTAAACCACGGCGTGACATAGCGCGCGCCATCACCCGCGTAAAGGTTTCATCATCATCCACCAGCAATAAATGCGGCTGCTCTTCACCTGCAAATAGGTTTTCTTCAGTCACCTGTCACTCCTCGCTTAAAGCACTGTATGCATCTGCGGCAAACGTAATTCAGTTAACGTGCCGCCGCCGTCTTGGTTATACAACTTTACCGTACCACCGGCACGAATCACGCTAATTTGACTTAAAAATAGACCCAAGCCAAAACCTTTACCCTTAGTGGTAAAAAACGG
>JAAZJF010000238.1 GCA_012800475.1 Gammaproteobacteria bacterium | reverse complement strand
TTCTTGCCATTCGTATTGTGACATCCTTGGATGAAGCCATTGAACATATCAATACCTACGGTTCGCAGCACACCGATAGTATTGTGACCGAGAACTTTACCGATGCGCGACGCTTTTTAACCGAAGTCGATTCCAGTTCTGTGATGATCAACGCCTCGACGCGTTTTGCTGACGGCTTTGAATATGGTTTGGGTGCTGAAATTGGTATATCAACAGATAAGCTGCATGCCCGTGGTCCAGTTGGCCTCTTGGGTTTGACCAGTGAAAAATATGTTGTATTCGGTGACGGACACGTGCGTGGCTAAGCGTATTGGTATGCTCGGCGGGACTTTTGATCCAGTGCACATTGGCCACCTGCGCAGTGCCCTTGAGGTGGCTGAGCATTATGCTCTGGATCAACTGCTGTTGATTCCCAATGCTCAGCCGCCGCACCGTGGCACGCCACAAGTGAGTGCGCAGCAGCGTTTAGAAATGGTGCAGTTGGCTGTTGCAGGCACTGAAATCCTCAGTGTGGATGATCGCGAATTACAACGCGATAAACCCTCCTGGAGCATTGATACCTTGTTATCATTGCGCGCTGAATTGCATGAGCAGGATCAATTATTATTGATTTTAGGCTGGGATGCTTTTTGTGGTTTACCCAGTTGGCATCGTTGGGATGAATTATTAGAATATTGCCATATTTTAGTCTTGCAACGCCCCGATGCAGATGTTGAGGCACCGCAAATTTTACAAGATTTAGTGGCCGCAAAAAGTGTGAATGGACCTCAGGCTTTACAGGGCCCCTGTGGTCAAATTGCCTTTGTGTGGCAAACACCGTTGGCTATTTCAGCAACACAAATTAGACAGCTATTAGCAGCGCAGCGCTGCGTACGGTATTTGGTACCAGATGCCGTTTTTAAATATATTAATGCCCACCAACTCTATCGAGAGTGATGGGCTTTTGAGGTGATGTACCCAATGCAAAATGAACAATTAGTTAAAATCGTGATTGATGCTTTAGAAGAAGTGAAAGCTAAAGATATCGTCACCATTGATGTGCGTGGCAAAACCAGCATTACAGACTTTATGATTATCGCTTCAGGCGGTTCAGCGCGTCAGGTTAAAGCTTTGGCTGAAAACGTGTTGGAAAAAGCTAAAGCACAAGGCGTTAAGCCCGTCGGTAGCGAAGGCTTAGATGGCGGCGAGTGGGCTTTGCTGGACTTAAATGATGTGGTTGTACACGTGATGCAAGTTGAAACGCGTGAGCATTATGATCTTGAACGCTTGTGGCAAGGTGCGGAACAAAGCCGCGCGCAGCACGATGAGCAAGGCGCTGAGTAAGTGCGTATTCGCTTAATTGCTGTAGGCACTAAAATGCCACGCTGGGTGGAAGACGGTTGGCATGAATATGCTAAACGTCTACCTAGCGAGTTGCCCCTTGAGCTGGTAGAAATCCCTTTGAGTACGCGCGGTAAAAATGCGGATGTACAGCGTTTAATTCGCCAAGAAGGGGATGCGATGCTGGCCAAGGTGCAGCCCGGTGAGCGTATTGTGACCTTGGAGGTTGAAGGTAAGCCGTGGAGTACTGAGCAACTGGCGCAAGAGCTGGATCGCTGGCGTTTAGAGGCACGCAATGTGAATCTAATGGTGGGTGGTCCTGAAGGTTTAGCCCCGCAAGTGTGTGAGCGCAGCGAGCAGCGCTGGTCTTTGTCACCGCTCACATTACCGCATCCTTTAGTCCGTATTCTTTTAGGTGAGCAGGTTTACCGCGCATGGACTGTGCTGAACGGTCACCCCTATCATAAGTAGCGAGCGGGTATGCCACCTCCTATTCGGTTAAAAGATCATGAGCGCGATACACGACTGATTCGTTCGCGAGTTCTGTTTGCAGGTCTGGCGCTGATTGTTTTAACCCTCTCGCTGATGGCTCGAATGTATTACTTGCAAGTTATACAGTTCGAGCACCATTCGACTCTCGCAGAAAATAACCGTATTCATGTGCAATCTTTACCGCCCACGCGCGGGATGATTTACGATCGAAATGGTTTAGTGATTGCTGATAATCGTGCCAGTTTTAGCTTGACCTTAACCCGTGAGCGAGCAGGGGATTGGGAAC
>JAAZJF010000237.1 GCA_012800475.1 Gammaproteobacteria bacterium | reverse complement strand
CGTTTCGACGAATCGAGAATGAGTCAGCAATAGACTGACGCCCCTCGGTGGTATTGATAACTAAGGTTACTTCATCATTCTTGATCATATCAACAATGTGCGGACGACCTTCAGTTACTTTATTTACACGGCGCACAGGCAAGCCTGCCGCTTCAATAATTTTCGCGGTACCTGATGTAGCCACAACAGAGAAACCTAACTCAATCAAGTCTCGCGCCAAGTCAGCAGCAAAAGGCTTATCTTCTTCGCGCACGCTGACAAAAGCACAGCCGCTGGTGGGTAATACTTCACCTGCACCCATTTGTGATTTAGCGAAGGCTTCAGCAAAACTATCGCCCACACCCATCACTTCACCCGTCGACTTCATCTCTGGGCCAAGGATCGTATCAACACCTGGGAACTTAGCAAAGGGGAACACCGCTTCTTTAACGCTAAAGAAGGGCGGAATGATCTCTTTAGTAAAGTTCAGCTCAGTTAAAGTTTTACCGGCCATCACGCGCGCAGCAACTTTAGCCAATGACTCACCAATGCACTTGGACACAAAAGGTACGGTACGTGAAGCACGCGGATTGACTTCAATAACGTAAATATCTTCGCCCTGCACCGCCATCTGCACGTTCATCAAACCTAAAACGCCCAACTCAAGCGCCATACGGCTGACTTGGTCACGAATTTTATCTTGGATATGTGCAGGCAGCGAGTACGGTGGCAATGAGCAGGCGGAGTCACCTGAGTGCACACCGGCTTGCTCAATGTGTTGCATAATTGCGCCAATCACAACGATTTGGCCATCACATACCGCATCAACATCCACTTCAATGGCGCTATTGAGGAAGTGATCCAGCAACACTGGGCTGTCATTCGACACTTGCACAGCTTCGCGCATATAACGCTTAAGCTCTTCTTCGTCATAGACGATTTCCATGGCGCGACCACCCAACACATAGGACGGACGCACTACCAACGGATAGCCAATTTCTTTTGAAGCGGCAATGGCTTCTTCTTCGCTGCGCGCTGTGGCGTTTTGCGGCTGCAATAAGCCTAAACGTTGCACCATCTGCTGGAAACGCTCACGGTCTTCAGCACGGTCAATCGCATCGGGGCTGGTACCGATAATGGGTACGCCCGCTTCTTCCAAGGCGCGGCAGATTTTCAATGGCGTTTGACCGCCATACTGCACAATGACACCCACTGGCTTTTCGACACGGACGATTTCCAACACATCTTCTAAGGTCACCGGCTCAAAATACAAGCGATCTGAAGTGTCATAATCGGTAGACACAGTCTCTGGGTTGCAGTTGACCATAATGGTTTCATAACCATCTTCGCGCATAGCCAATGCGGCGTGTACACAGCAGTAGTCAAACTCAATACCCTGACCAATACGGTTTGGGCCACCGCCTAAGATCATAATTTTATCGCGGCTGCTTGGCTGAGATTCGCACTCTTCTTCATAAGTGGAGTACATATAAGCGGTATCGGTGGCAAACTCGCCCGCACAGGTATCGACACGCTTATACACGGGGAAGATATTCAGCTGATGACGACGGCTGCGCAGGTTTTTCTCTGACACGCCCAAGAGTTCAGCCAAGCGCGCATCACCAAAACCTTTACGCTTCAGGCGGAACATTTGCGCGGCATCAATTTCTGCTAAACCAACAGTTTTCAGACGCTCAGCTTCCAGCACTAAGTCTTCCATCTGTACGAGGAACCAATGATCAATCTTGGTCAGCTCATAGATTTCATCACGCGTCATACCAAAACGCATGGCATCAGCGACATACCAAATGCGGTCAGCGCCTGGCACAGTCAACTCGCGACGGATAATGCTCGCAGCTTCTGGGTGTTTGATATCAACTTTAGAATCTAAACCATTGACGCCCACTTCAAGACCACGCAAGGCTTTTTGCAGAGACTCTTGGAAAGTGCGACCAATAGCCATCACCTCACCGACAGATTTCATCTGCGTGGTTAAGCGTGCATCCGCTTTGGGGAATTTTTCAAAAGTGAAGCGTGGAATTTTAGTGACAACGTAGTCGATGGTTGGCTCAAAGGATGCGGGTGTACGACCGCCAGTGATATCGTTTTTCAACTCATCCAGGGTGTAACCCACCGCGAGCTTAGCGGCGATTTTAGCAATAGGGAAACCAGTGGCTTTTGAAGCCAGCGCTGATGAGCGTGAAACCCGTGGGTTCATCTCAATCACCACCATGCGACCATCTTTAGGGTCGATACCAAACTGTACGTTCGAGCCACCGCTCTCCACGCCAATTTCACGCATCACCGCCAACGAGGCGTCACGCATGATTTGGTATTCTTTGTCGGTTAAGGTTTGCGCAGGCGCTACAGTAATTGAGTCGCCGGTGTGCACACCCATAGGGTCAAAGTTTTCAATGGAGCAGACAATAATGCAGTTATCATTTTTGTCGCGTACCACTTCCATCTCGTACTCTTTCCAACCAATCAGCGATTCATCGATCAACAATTCTTTGGTTGGGGAT
>JAAZJF010000404.1 GCA_012800475.1 Gammaproteobacteria bacterium | reverse complement strand
CCATAGAGTAGAAGTGACTTTCGCCGGCGAAAGCGATTACGTATTTCTAGCATCAGCCACTCTATGATCCAGCGCACTGACACTCAATCTCCTTTTAGAGGCGCCCTAAATAAACTATAAGCATTGGGCTGCAGCCTTATTAGCACAGTTAATCAACAGCAGTTCAACTTTGGTACACCTCAAGAGAACCTGTCTTTAAGTGCTCAAAATACCTCACAGAACCATTTAAAGCAGTCCGGTATCTCTAAGTAGTCTTTACTCATGTTCACCCCCTTATGGTTGTGCATCTTTTTACCATAAAAGGTGTCTGGGTTAGCCAGGCTTTACCCGCTTTCTACTCAGTTATTCGCTCAAGTCCTCGAGCAGGACATATAACTCTTTGTAGACAAAGGCTTTAAGTATGACCGCGGCAGATTAACCCAAATTAACGAAAATACACGCAAATTCTTTGCCCGTCGATCTCGTGCACCGGCATAGGCAGTTGATAAATATCGCTGAGCACCTCACTGCGAATAACCTGCTCTGGAGCCCCCTGATAGGCCACTTTGCCAGCACGCATCGCAATAATAGTGTCCGAGTAACAAGAGGCAAAATTGATATCATGCAGCACGACCACCACAGTTTTGCCCTTCTCATCTGCGGCGCGGCGCAGCAACTGCATCATCCCCACCGCATGGTGCATATCAATATTATTCAGTGGCTCATCCAGCAGCACATACTCAGTGTCTTGGCACATAACCATCGCCACATAGGCCCGCTGCCGTTGCCCACCGGACAGCTCATCCAGGTGCCTATGCTGGTATTCCCCGAGTGCTAAATAATGAATGGCCTCATCAATATGCTGCTGATCAACCTCGGTGAGGCGTCCACCAGAATGGGGAAAACGTCCAAAAGCCACTAAGTCACGCACCGTCAAACGCAGCGTTGTCTCATTGTGTTGACGCAAAATGGATAAGCGTTGCGCCAGTTCAGGGCCCGGCGTGCGGGTAACATCCAAGCCATCTATTTCCACACTGCCAGCGCTCATGGGCGTAAGGCGACTGATCATCGACAGTAATGTCGACTTACCGGCACCATTGGGGCCAATAATTGAGGTCAGCCCGCCTTTGCTAATGTTGATACTGACATCATCCACCACTAAGGTGTCCTGATATTTCTTACTCAAGCCGCGCGTTGTAATCATTATTTAACTCCGCGCAATAACAGCGCAATAAATAACACCCCACCACAGAGTTCAATCACCATGGCCAAGGGCAAACTGGTATTAAGTAGGTGCTCAAACAGCACTTGCCCGCCCACCAAACAAACAATGCCTGCCAAAACACTGGCGGGTAAAGTCCAGCGGTGTTGATGACTGCCAGTAAGCCAGTAGGCTAAATTCGCTACCAGCAAGCCGTAAAACAACATGGGTCCCACTAAAGCAGTACTGATCGAGACCAACACACAGATCACCAGCATTAATAGGGTGACTGTTCTGCTGTAGGGCACGCCCAGATTAATTGCCACATCACGGCCTAAACTGAGCACATCCAATTGCCGACGCAAACGAAACAGCAGCGCACTGCAAAGCGCAACACCAGCCAACCCCACCCACAGCACCTGCAAATTGATCCGGTTAAAGTTGGCTACGCCACTGCCCTGCTGAATGGAAAACTCACTGGGATCAAAGATACGCGCAGACAGATCAGCCAACTCACGAAATAATAAGCCGCCCACCATGCCCAGCAAGATCAGCATATGTAACCCGCGTACTGAGCCGTTAAACAGCCAACGAAACAACAGCAAAGCAATGCTCACCATCACCGCCACTTCGAGAATAAAACGCAATTCCAGCGGCCAGCCACTGCCAAACTCAGTCCCCCAGAGCACTAAAGCCAAAGCATGCACCAGCACATAAAGCACATCAAAACCCATCAGCGACGGAGTTAAAATACGGTTATGGGTAATGGTTTGAAATACCACTGTGGCCAAGCCCATGGTCACTGCCACCAGCAACATGCCCAGTAAACGCGTGCCACGATACTGCACAATAAAGGCCCAATCGCTTTGCACATTGAGGGTCATAAAGCCCAGCACACTGCATAGCGCCAGCAGCGCAGTAAGACCCAATAACAATCGACCGCGAAGATTTAAGCCCATTGCTTGCGCCCCCGTAATAAAATTACGATAAACACTAGGCTGCCGGTAATCGCCAAAATTGTTGCCGAAGGGATTTCGTACGGATGAATCAACACCCGACCAAGCAAATCTGCCGCCAGCATCAACGCAGAACCGGCCAGAGCCACTAAAGGTATAGCGCGACGCAAATTATCGCCGGTGATCAAACGCACCAAGTTCGGCACAATCAGACCAATAAAAGGCAAGGCGCCAGCAATAACCACCACACTGGCGACAATCATCGACACCAGCAATACCCCTAAAACCATCAATGCTGGATAGTTCACCCCCACATTGGTGGCAAAGTCCTTGCCCATGCCAATCACGGTAAAACGATCAGCCAATAACATCGCCAATAGGGTGATGCCCGCAGCGACCCAGAGCAATTCATAACGGCCACGTAAAATGGCTGAAAAATCGCCACTGCTCCAAGAGCGCAATGCCTGTGACAGTTCAAACTGGTGGGCTAATAAGCTGCTAGCGGCATAAACCACCCCAGCCAACACCAAACCTAACAAAGGCACAATCAACGCTGAACGCAATGGAATACGCTTAAGTACCGCTAGAAACAGCGCAGTCCCCAATGCAGCAAACACTGTAGCTACGCTGAATTTCAGCCACAACGCCATACTGGGCGCAACAATGGCACACAGCAACACACCAAAAGTGGCAGCACCTACCGTACCCACCATCGATGGTTCTACCAAACGATTGCGCGCCATCATTTGCAGCAACAAGCCTGACACAGCTAAAGATGCGCCAGCCAGAACCAACGCCAATGTGCGCGGCCAACGACTGACAAATAACAGTTGTGTGATGCGATCATCGGGCTGGGTAAACAGATGCAGCAGATTCATGCGGCTGGCACCCACATTTAAACTGAGCAAAGCTAAAATAAAAACCAGTACAAACAAGCCCAGCAACCACAGCACAGTGCCTGATTGCCGACTTGCAGAAGATGTTACAACCATAGGATTCGCTTATTAGGAAAGGATTGCCATGCGCAGCGCAGTGATAATCTCGCAGACAGGGCAAGCTCAGTGGCCAGCCCTGTAATCGACGGACAGATGAAGTTAAATTACTTAGTAAACACATCCAGCAAACGATCAACGTTGCTCTGCATCACCCCTAAACCACTGTTATCCAGCAAATACCAGCTGACCGGTTCTAGGTAAACAATTTGCCCTTTGGCGCCCGCTGTTGTGGCTTGCACCAGCTCGTTATCCATCATGCGCTGCGCCGCTACACCTTCACGGCCGATGGCCGCATCACGGTCCATCACAAACAACCAGTCTGGATTGGCTTCCAGCAAAAACTCATAGGACACCACCTGGCCATGACGACCCACTTTTAAATCAGCCACCGCAGGCTCAACGCCAAACACATCGTGGAGCATGCCAAAGCGCGTACCAATACCAAAAGCGCTCATTTTCCCGCCAGTGGTCAATACTGTAAGGCCTGTGCCCTGCTCAGCACTGAGCTTTTGCAGCTGCCCCACCGCAGCCTGCAATTTATTAATATGCTCAGCAGCCTGCTGCTCACGGTCAAAAATCTGCCCCAAAATTTCTGTATTGCGCACCACACTGCCAAGTAGATCGGTTGGATCAGGTGTTAAATCCAACGTTGGGCCATATTGAGCCACTTCATCATATTGTCCGCCGGCGCGACGGCCCAAAATAATCAAATCCGGTTTAAGGTTCTTCAGCGCTTCATAATCAGGCTCAAACAAAGTGCCGACCGGCACAAACTTCGCATCCGCATACTGACTCAGCATTGGCGGCAAAATATTAGAGTTCGGAATGCCCTGCGCCTCTACCCCTAACACTGCCATGGTATCGAGCGTGGACCAATCCAGCACTGCGACAGTTTTCGGCAATTTTTGTACTTGGGTTTGCCCCTTGGCATGCTCGATGCTTAACACCTCTTGCGCCTGAGTCGGCAAGGCTAAACACAACAACAAACCAAGCAGTGACAACGATTGGAACCAAGCCAAGCGGATTAAGCGCATACATAACTCCTTAAGAATACCAATGAGCTAGACAGCAACGAGCTGGCAGCAATAATG
>JAAZJF010000236.1 GCA_012800475.1 Gammaproteobacteria bacterium | reverse complement strand
GCGTGGCCGTGAATTTATTATGAAAGATGCCTACTCATTTCATACCGATCAAGCATCACTGCAAGACACTTACGATCGCATGCACCAAGCCTACTGCACTATTTTTACCCGCTTAGGCTTAAACTTCCGACCTGTAGAAGCGGATACCGGCTCGATTGGCGGTACCGGCTCGCACGAGTTTCACGTCTTGGCATCATCTGGTGAAGATGATATCGCCTTTAGCACAGAGTCCAATTACGCTGCTAATATTGAAAAAGCCGAAGCACTGCCGCGTGAGAGCAGCCGTTCAGCAGCAACTGAAGAAGCGCGCATCATCGACACGCCTGATGCGAAAACCATTGAACAATTGGCTGAGCAGTTTTCCATCGCGATCGAAAAAACCATTAAAACCTTGATCGTACGCGGCGCGAAAGAAAACACGCTCGTAGCACTCATCGTGCGCGGCGACCACACGCTGAACGAAATTAAAGCCGCCAACCACCCTGCTGTTGCCAGCCCACTTGAGTTTGCCAGCGATGCTGAAATCTTAGATGCATGTGGTGCCAACCCAGGTTCACTCGGACCAAAAGATTTAGGCATCCCCTGCATTATTGATCGCTCAGTGGCCTTAATCAGCGACTTTGCCGCAGGTGCTAACCAAGATGGCCAACACTGGTTTGGCTTAAATTGGGAGCGCGACTTAGACCTACCTGAGATAGCTGACCTGCGTAACGTGGTTGCGGGCGACCCCAGCCCAGACGGTCAAGGCGTACTTGAAATCAAACGCGGTATTGAAGTGGGCCATATTTTCCAGCTGGGCACCAAGTACAGCGAATCGATGAACTGCACTGTGATGGGTGAAGACGGCAAACCTGCCACTTTAACCATGGGTTGCTACGGTATTGGCGTATCACGCGTGGTTGCTGCAGCCATTGAGCAAAACCACGATGAGCGCGGTATTATTTGGCCTGCAGCATTAGCGCCCTTTGATGTGGCAATTGTGCCGATGAAGTACGAAAAAGCTGAAGTTAAAGAAGCCACCGACAAGCTGTATGAAGAACTCACCGCCGCAGGCTTTAGCGTATTGCTCGATGATCGCGACAAGAAAACCAGTCCAGGCGTGAAATTCGCAGATATGGAACTGATCGGCATTCCACAACGCGTGGTGATCAGTGAGCGCAGCCTTAAGGAAGGTACTTTAGAGTACAAAGGCCGCCGTGATACAGAAAGCCAGCACATTGCCATTGAGCAAGCGCTCGAGGTGATTAGCAGCCAACTGCGCGCTTAAGCACAAAGTTGCTGAGCTTTATCCATTGATAGAGCTCAGCTGCTACCGACATGCACTATACATAATCGCCTGACTGTTGATTCGATCGATCCACTTAATCACTTCATCACAATGCAAAGCGCCCTACAGCCCGTAGATGCACAGCAATATATTAATTGATGCAGATCTATGCCTAACCGAGTTTAAAACTCACCTTGGCGATCCAGCAGCTGTCGAATCGCATCCACAGAGTAGCCACGCTGAGCTAAAAAGCGACTTTGCTTAGCTTTTTCTTTTAAATCCGCACTGTAACCATCAAAGCGCCGCTGCCATAACTCGCGCAAACGCTCATCCCAGTCCACATCAGCTTCATTTAACGCTCGCTCAACATCAGCACGATCAAGCCCACGCTGAGTTAATTCTTCGCGAATGCGCATCGGTCCACGGCCTTCATTGGCACGGCTACGAATATAGCTTTCCAAATAACGCTCTTCAGACAGCAAGCCATCTTCGGTTAAGCGCTGCAACTCAACTTCGATCATCTCGGCATCCGCACCACGCAGACGCAGCTTACGTGCTAATTCAACATGCCCATGCTCGCGACGAGCCAGTAAATTCATGGCCGAACGGCGAATTGATACAGGAGTGTCTAACATATACGCCTCATACAAAAACGGCATGAATGCGTGTGCATCATGCCGTTTTTTATTTCATTGAACGCTCGGTTTATTCGTTCTCTTGCTCAGCTTTTCCAGCCTTGGCAGTTTTTGCTGTCGCAGCCGCTTCAGCTGCTGCAGCCGCCGCATCCGCCTTACTGACTGGACCCGGCGCCAGCAACTGATCACGAATTTGCTTTTCAAGGGACTGACATAACTCAGGATTTTCTTCTAAGTAACGTGCAGAATTGGCTTTACCTTGACCAATTTTCGTACCTTGGTGGCTGTACCAAGCGCCTGCTTTTTCCAGCAGACCCAATTGCACACCTAAATCAATGATTTCACCGTTACGATAAATACCTTTACCGTACAAAATCTGGAACTCAGCCTGACGGAAAGGCGCTGCCACTTTGTTTTTCACTACTTTAACGCGTGTTTCGTTACCAGTGATTTCATCGCCTTCTTTTACGGCACCAATACGACGAATATCCAAACGTACCGATGAGTAGAACTTCAGCGCGTTACCACCGGTAGTGGTTTCTGGGCTACCGAACATCACACCAATTTTCATACGAATTTGGTTAATAAAAATCACTAAGCAGTTAGCGTTTTTAATGTTACCGGTAATTTTGCGCAGTGCCTGACTCATTAAGCGTGCTTGCAGACCGACGTGGGTGTCACCCATATCGCCTTCAATTTCTGCTTTAGGTACTAGAGCAGCAACGGAGTCCACTACGATGACGTCAATCGAATTCGAACGCACCAACATATCGGCGATTTCTAACGCTTGCTCACCGGTATCGGGCTGTGAAACATAAAGATCATCAACATTCACACCCAACTTGCTGGCGTACTCAGGATCAAGCGCGTGTTCAGCATCAATAAAAGCACAAGTGGCACCGACTTTTTGTGCCTCAGCAATCACTGATAAGGTCAGCGTCGTTTTACCGGATGATTCAGGGCCATAAATCTCAACAATACGACCCTTAGGTAAACCGCCTATACCCAACGCAATATCCAGACCTAAGGATCCAGTCGAGATGGCAGGAATAGCAACACGCTCATTATCGCCCATGCGCATGACAGCGCCTTTACCAAACTGGCGCTCAATTTGACCCAGCGCAGCGGCTAAAGCTTTTTTCTTGTTCTCGTCCATTATCGATCCTCATAATTGCAATTGGGTCAAACCCTAAATACTGTATAACCAACCAGCATTATCCACAGTCTTTATTGATTAGGCAAATGTTTCTTTTAAGCGGTGCAACCAAGTATCCGCCGCGCGCCCTTCTATTAAACACAATAGACCAGCTAAGGCAGCTTGCACGGTCTGCTGACGAACGGCATCTCGATCACCGGCAAAGCACCAGCAACCTGATTGCATTTGATCAGCGGCCGCCCAAGCCAGCCATACCGTACCCACTGGTTTATCCGCACTACCGCCGCCAGGTCCAGCCACACCGCTGACAGCCACAGCATAGCGTGCTCCAGAAAGCTGCTGAGCGCCACGTGCCATGGCTTCAACAACCGATTGGCTGACAGCGCCATCACGTTCCAAATCGCTGGGCGCAACCTGTAATACGCGCGTTTTTTGCAGATTAGAATAGGTTACAAAGCCCACTTCAAACCATGCTGAACTGCCCGCGATACGCGTGATAGCCTCAGCAATACCACCACCAGTACAGGACTCTGCCGTACTGACCTGAGCGCCAGCTGCATGCAACTGTTCACCTAGAGTGCGTGCAAGCGCGGTAATCAACGCATCGCCATCGCCTGTCATTACAACCTCACACGATAATGCAAACTGTAACCATCAATACCATCATTGGGCTTTTTCAGGCCACCGTTTGAGTAATGTATCGCACGCAAACCAATCGTCTGGCGCTGAAAACGCAAACCCACACCTAAACGATCTTCAAACTGAAATGCAGTACTCAGGCGTCGGTTTTCGACACGCGTATTTTTAAACGCAGCAACCCCAACACCTAATTCGATATAAGGCGTGGCAGCCACACCATTAAACTCATACACAAACACAGGGCTAAGCGACAGGCTATGGTTGTCAGCAGCTTTATCACCTTCCCAGTAAGTGTAACCCGCGTCCCAATACCCAGTTAAAGCACCGACATCACTGGCAAACCAGCGTGACTGAAAATCCTTCTGTAAGCCTAAACGCCATGTGGTAGTGGATTTCTCGGTACGGCCAACGGCAGCATTCAATTCAACCGCAGCGGCTTGCTGCACACCTAAGCCCAACATCAAGGCAGCCAATCCACTACCGATCCATACTCGCATGTTATTCACCTTAATTTTATTCTAGATTGTACCTATCAAAACTAAAACTCTAATGCCGCCACAGGGTGCGGCACTGGCCATAGCAACCCTAAGGTCTGCTGTATTTTTTGTACATCACCACTGCCATAAAAATAATCAACCGGGTGTTGCTCAGCAGCCAGTAAGTCTTGCTTAGCCAGTTCACTGTGCAAACGCCGAGCCACGGCAGCACCGGTATCAATGATTTGTACTGATGCTGGGACCAAAGATTGCAACAAAGGTTTAATCAATGGGTAGTGGGTACACCCTAAAATCAGGGTGTCACAGCCGGCGGCCAATAAGGGTTCAACATAGCCGGCTAATAACGCACTGGTCTGCGCACCGTCTAAATCACCGGCTTCAATCAACTCGACTAAACCAGGACACGGCTGAGTCAACACTTCAACATCATTAGCGTAGCGCTCTAGCAAAGCGGCAAAACGTGCGCTGCGCAGTGTTCCAGTGGTGGCTAAAACACCGATTTTACCAATTTTAGACGCCTGCACTGCAGGCTTTACTGCCGGCTCCATGCCAACAATAATCACCTCAGGCCAACGTTGACGCATCTGAGTGACTGCCGCCGCGGTAGCCGTATTACACGCCACAACAATCGCCTTCACCGGCTGCTCCAGCAAGAACTGGCTAATGGCAATACTGCGCTGCACAATAAACTCAGGTGTTTTTTCACCGTACGGCACATGAGCGCTATCGGCGATATAAATTAAGGACTCATAAGGCAAGACGCGGCGAATTTCATGCAAGACTGAAATGCCACCTAAGCCCGAATCAAACACGCCGATGGCTGCCTGCTTAGACATGACGCACTCCGCACACAGAGCACTCTGGATCTCGGCGCATTTTTAACTCACGAAAACGGCTGTTGAGTGCATCAATTAACAGCATCCGCCCAATCAATGGCTCGCCGAAACCTGCCAGCACCTTCAGCGCTTCAAGCGCTTGCACACTGCCCACTATGCCAACTAAAGGACCGAGCACACCCGCCTCACTGCAGGTTAAGCCCTCCTCCTCGCCGTCGCCAAACACACAGTGGTAGCACGGACTCAGCGCATCGTGCGGATCATAGACGCTGACCTGACCTTGAGTGCGAATAGCGGCACCACTGATCAAGACCTTATTTGCGGCAAAGCAAGCGGCATTCAGCTGCCCACGAATCGTAAAGTTATCGCTGCAATCGAGCACTAAATCAACCGACTCGAGGACTTGAGGCAAGTTACTCGAATCAAGCTGAGCACTGATGGTATGCACCACGATATGCGGATTCAGCGCGGCTAAACGTGCTTGTGCAGACTCCACCTTTAATACACCAATAGCCTGACTGTCGTGGACAATTTGACGCTGCAAATTAGAGACATCCACAGCGTCAAAATCAGCTAAATATAAAGTACCTACACCAGCTGCGGCTAAATAGAGGGCTACCGGTGAACCTAAGCCACCTAAGCCGACAATTAAAACATTGCTGTTTTTCAAGCGCAGCTGCCCGTCTATATCCACCTGTTGCAGTAGGATTTGACGGCTGTAACGCAGTAATTCTTCATCGTTTAACATGGAAGATACAGCCTAAGATAATGATGAAAGACGCCCTACACTGATCCGCTCGTGCCCGCCCAAATCACGTTGACTGCTCACCTCAACAAAGCCAGCAGCGCTTAACAGCTCGCGCACCGCACAGGCTTGATCAAAGCCATGCTCCAGCAACAGCCAGCCATCCACAGTTAAATATGCAGGCGCTTGGGCAATAATTAAACGCAAGTCATCTAGACCGTCAGGGCCCGACACTAGAGCACTCAAGGGTTCAAAACGTACGTCGCCTTGCTGTAAGTGTGGATCATTATCGGCAATATAAGGCGGGTTACTTAAAATCAAATCATAGCGCTGCCCCGCCAATGCACTGAACCAGTGGCTGGATAAGAACTGCACGTTAGTGAGCTTTAAGTGTTGCTGATTGCGCTGGGCTAATGCCACGGCAGACTCGATACGATCCACGCCAGTCAGAACCCATTGCGTACACTCACTGGCTAAAGCTAACGCCACCGCGCCGCTTCCTGTACCTAAATCCAGGACATGCAAGGCTCGGTCGGTAGCACACAACTGCAAGGCGGCCTCCACCAG